>CAYORZ010000046.1:7843-9843 GCA_964406485.1 uncultured Gemmatimonadaceae bacterium
AGGTCACGACAATAGCTCTCAACGGTAGCACCAGCCCCCCACCGGCCGGACCGTTGCCGAGTACGACGGCCTGGCGGACCACGAACAGCGACTCCAGGAACTCGAAGGGGGGGCCTCGTAGCCCACTTCCCGAAGGACCGCCGCCGGGGGGGTATCCGGTCTGCGCTCCGCTCCCCTTGCCCTGCGCACGTGCCGTCGCTTATCGTGGTCTCTGACCCGAACAAAACCCGTAGGGGTGTTCGCGTCGTTCACCCGAGCGCGCCCGAGGCGAGGGCGCCCCACGGCCCAACCAGGAGTCCCCCATGAGTGAGGCAGCGTCAGCCGCCGGACGAGAAGCCGGCACCAACGAAGGTCCCTTCACCACCCTGGACGCCATGCTCGAGCACCTGCTCGGGCATCGCCACCTGACCCGACGGGTCATCGAGGCGTTCCCCGACGACGAATTGTTCCGCTACCGGGCCGGCGAGATGCGCACCTTCGGGCAGATCGCCCAGGAGCTCCTGCAGGTGGCCGAGCCGATGGTGCGCGGGGTGGCTACCGGAGAGTGGGACGCGCCGGAGTGGGACGGCGCGGGGCCCGACACGAAGGACGCGCTCCTTGAGGAGTGGGACCGCTCCACCGCCGCCATCGAGGAGCAGTGGAGCCGGATCACCCCCGCGCGGCTGCTCGAGACCGAGGTGGCCTTCGGCGCCTACCGGGGGCTTTGCCGCGACCACATTCTCTATGTCATCGACAACGAGGTGCACCACCGGGGGCAGGGGTACACGTATCTGAGGGCCCTGGGGGTGGAGCCGCCCCCCTTCTGGGAGCGGGCCCCTGCAGGGGGGTGACGAGTGGGGCAAGGGGGCGGCGGCGACCCCTCCGGAAATGACGATGCGGGGCAAGGACGGCGTCGTGCCTCCTTGCCCCGCATCAGTGCCCCGCCAGGGACTCGAACCCCGAACCTACCGATTAAGAGTCGGTTGCTCTAGCCAGTTGAGCTAGCAGGGCGGAATCGGGCCGAACGGCAGCCCGGAGCCCTTGAACCTACTCGGGACGGCGTCGGTGTCAACCTGTATCTCAGCCGACTCCGCTGCACCGCACCGGCGCCATCTGCCAGCTGCGGGGATGGGGGTCGTCGGGGCCGCCGTCGATGCGGGCCTCGAGTCCGGCCGGGGTCCTTCGGTAGTGGATCCGGGTCGGGTAGTCGTGGGCGGGAGCCTCGAAACGGAGGTGGTGCGCAGAGACGTCAACCAGGTCGAAGGAGTGCTCCGATGCCACCCCCTCCGGGTAGGGGAGGAGGGTGACCTTTCCCCGCTCCTCGCGCAGGACGGCAAACTCGAACGAGGTCATGCGACCCCCCCGAAAGGTCCGGCTGGTCCCGAGCATCACCCCGTCCGCAGGCGGCGACCACCGCTCCTCGACCACCACATCGGCGTCGGGAGGCGAGCGCCAGCACCCGACGAGGAACGCCGCACCCCCCAGCGAGGGGGAGGGGGCGGAGACCCGGAGGGGGTCGAGCGTCACGAGCGGTGGCGACCCGCCCCCCCCGGCGCAGCCACCGAGGAGCGCACCCATCAGGGCGACGGCCCCGGCAGGGGGCAGCAGGCCGCCCGTCGTGCGACGGCCGGGCCGATCCTTCGACGCGGGGAGTGGCCAGCGCATGGGGGTCAGTAGGCAGCGATCCCTGTCACCGCCTGCCCCAGGATCAGGGAGTGGATGTCGTGGGTACCCTCGTAGGTGTAGACCGATTCGAGGTTGGCCATGTGGCGCATCGAGTGGTACTCGACGAGGATCCCGTTGCCCCCCAGGAGGCGACGGGCTTCGCGGGCGATCTCGCAAGCGGCGTCGACGTTGGCGCGCTTCGCCATCGAGACCTGCTGCGGCGTCATCGTCCCGGCGTCCTTGAGGCGTCCCAGTCGGAGCGCCATGAGCTGCCCCTGGGTGATCTGGGTCAGCATCTCGGCCAGACGCACCTGCTGGATCTGCTTCCCGCCGATGGGGCCGTCGAACATGACCCG
>CAYORZ010000047.1:0-6221 GCA_964406485.1 uncultured Gemmatimonadaceae bacterium
ATCGAACTGCTGACGAAGATCTCCGAGGTCGCGGCGGCAGCCCACGCCCCCTTCATCACGGGGGCGCAGGCCTCGATGTTCAACCTCGAGAACTTCACCCAGCTCGACGCCCCCCGCGATCTCGCGAAGATCTTCGACACGACGGAATACGCGAAGTGGAAGAACTTCCGCGACAGCGAGGACTCCCGCTACGTCGCGCTGGCGCTGCCCCGCATGCTCCTCCGCGAGCCATACGGGAGCAACACGGTCCCCGTCGAGGCCTTCAACTACGAAGAGGACGTCGACGGGAGCGAGCACGAACGCTACCTCTGGGGCAACGCGGCCTGGGCGCTCGGCTCCAAGGTCACGCAGGCCTTCGCGAAGTACGGGTGGTGCGCGACGATCCGCGGCGTGGAGAGTGGGGGGCTGGTCGAGGGTCTGCCCGTCCACAATTTCAAGACGCCGTCGGGCGACATCGCGATGAAGTGCCCCACAGAGGCGCAGATCACCGATCGGCGTGAGAAGGAACTCGCCGACCTGGGATTCGCCCCGCTCGTGCACTGCAAGGGGACGCCCAACGCGGCCTTCTTCAGCGTGCAGTCGGCGCAGAAGCCGAAGGTCTACGACTCCGACGCCGCGACGGCCAATGCCCGCCTCTCGGCACAGCTGCCCTACATCTTCGCCGTCTCCCGCTTCGCGCACTACCTGAAGGTGATGATGCGCGACAAGATCGGTGGATACACGAGCCGCTCGCAGGTCCAGTCGTTCCTCAACAACTGGATCAGCAACTACGTGGTCTCCAATGAGGACGCCCCCTTCTCGGTAAAGGCCGAACGGCCCCTGCGTGAGGCACGGGTGGATGTCGTCGAGATCCCCTCGAAGCCGGGAGCATACCGGGCCGTCGCCTTCCTTCGCCCGCACTTCCAGCTCGACGAGTTGAGCGTGTCGATGCGGCTCGTGGCCGACCTCCCCCCTGCGGCGAGTCCGTGATCGGATGCCCTGATGGGAAAACCGCCTCTGGATTGACGCTTCACTGGACAGCCGGGGAATTCGCCCGGGCACGCCAGACCCACCCAGTACAACCTACCACGGAGGACCACCATGGCATTTGATGCCTACCTGAAGTTCGAAGGCGGACCCAAGCTCTCGGGTGAATCGGAGCGCAAGGGGCACGAGGGAGACATCGAGATCATGTCGTTCTCCTTCGGTGCGTCGAATCCGGCCACCATCTCGGGGGGGACGAAGGGGTCGGCCGCAGGGAAGGGCACCGTGTCGTCGTTCAACATCTCGAAGGTGGCCGACACCGCGAGCCCGATCCTCTTCCAGGCCTGCATGAAGGGCGACCACTTCCCGAAGGCGACGGTCACCCTCAACAAGTCCGGGGGTGACGCGCACCTCCCGTACCTGATCTTCGAGTTCGAGGAGGTCTACATCTCGTCGGTCCAGTGGTCGGGGGCTTCCGGCGGTGACGATCGTCCGATGGAGTCGATCTCCTTCGACTTCGGGTCGGTCAAGACCACCTACAGTCAGCAGACGGAGACGGGCTCCGCCGGTGAGCAGATCATCGGGAAGTGGAACGTCCGCACCCAGATGGCGAACTGAGGCGCAGACCAACGACGTGACGCCCGCACAACTCTACGAGGCTGGACGTCTCGACGACGCGATCGCAGCGCTGGCAGGCCGACTCCGGGAGTCCCCCCTGGACTCCCGGAGTCGGACCTTCCTCTTCGAACTCCTCTGCTTCGCCGGGGAGTTCGATCGCGCCGAGAAACACCTCGACATCCTGGCCGACTCGGGACCGGAGGCGCAGATCGGGGCGATGCTCTATCGCACGGCGCTGCACGCCTCCCGGGAGCGGGTCGAGATGTTCGAGACGCGGTCGTTTCCCCTCCTGGGGGACCCCCCGGCGTCGCCGACCGGGACCGTGAACGGCACCCCCTTCACCACGCTCGAAGACGCCGACCCCCGGGTCGGAGCGCGGCTGGAGGTCTTCGCGGCGGGGCAGTACATGTGGATCCCGCTGAAGCATGTCGCGCGGGTGCAGACGGAGGGTCCGACGCGGCTGCGCGACCTTCTCTGGATGCCGGCGCACATCACGACGGGCCCCGAGTTGCGCGATCTGGATCTCGGTGAAGTCCTCCTTCCGGTCGTGACCCCCCTCGCCTTCCGCCACTCCGACCCCCGCGTCCGCCTCGGTCGGTCGGCCGACGTGGTGACCGGCGACGAAGGCGAGGCCTGGCCCGAAGGAGCGAAGGTGCTGTTCGTCGACGGAGAGCCGCTTCCGCTGGTGGATCTGCGGGACCTGGTCATCACCCCGGTCTGACGCGGCCATGCTCGACATCGAGGAGTTCCTGCAGCCGATCTCCGACGACGCCCCCGCGGGGGAGGACGTTCGCTACGAGATCATCTACGACGAGATCCGCAACGCCCGCGAGACCGATCCCGACCTCCCCCAGGGGGAGTGGGCAACGGAGCGGCGGGTGGCCGACTTCAAGGCGGTGGCGCGGATGGCGGGTGACGTGTTGCGCACCCGCTCCAAGGACCTCCAGGTGGCCGCCTGGCTCATGGAGGCGTGGGTCGATCGCGAGGGGTTTCGGGGATTCCAGGCAGGGCTGAACCTCCAGAGGGAACTCCTCGAGCGGTTCTGGGACACCGTCTATCCCGAGATCGACGACGGCGACCTCGAGTTCCGGGCCGCTCCCCTGGAGTGGATCGCCGGCTACCTGGCGCCCCGGCTGCGTGAAGTCCCCCTGAATCCGGCGGGACACGGCCTGATCACCTACAAGGTGGGACGGGCGCTCGGCTACGAGGAGGCGGTCGCTGACGACCCCGAGAAGCGGAGCGCACGCCAGGCCGAGATCGACGGCGGCAAGGTGTCGCCCGAGGCGTTCGACGCCGCCGTCGACGCCGCCGGGAAGGAGTGGTACCGCGAACTGGTGGCCGCGATCGAGGGATCGCTCGAGGCCCTGGACGCGCTTGAGGCCTTTACCGACGAGCGTTTCGGCGACGTCGGGCCGAGCTTCCGCTCGATCCGCGAAGAGGTGGCCGAGATCGAGCGGGTGGCGCGTCGCATCCTGGCCCGGAAACTCGAGAAGGACCCCGATCCGGTGGAGGTCGCTGCGCCCGCCGCGACGGAGAGCGCCGAGGCCGGGGCAGTGGAGGGCGCGGAGTCGTCGTCGGGCGGCGACGCGGCCTCCGGGGCGGTGCTCACGGCCGAACCTGCCTCGCGCGACGACGCCGGCCGGCGCGTCGCGACCGTGGCGCGGTACCTCCGGCAGAACGACCCCCTCGATCCGTCGCCCTACCTGATGGTCCGGGGACTCCGGTGGGGCGAGCTGCGTCGGGACCGGGGCGACCTCGATCCGCGTCTGCTCGCGGCGCCGCCCACGGCCACCCGGACCCACCTCCGCGGGCTCCTCCTCGACGGGCGGTGGTCCGAGCTGCTCGAGGCGGCCGAAGAGGTGATGGCGACCCCCTTCGGGCGCGGGTGGCTCGACCTGCAACGGTATGTCTTCACCGCCCTCGACGGACTCGGAGCGAAGTACGAGGCGGTGGCGGCCTCCCTCAAGGGGGCGCTGCGGGGACTCCTCATCGATCTCCCGGAGCTTCCCGATCTCACCCTGATGGACGACACCCCCACCGCAAACCGCGAGACCCGCCTCTGGCTCCAGGAGGAAGGGCTGGTCGGCCCGCCGACCGACGCGGAGCAGGCGGGGCTGCAGCCGACCGGAGCGTCGCTGGCCGGGGGGCGCGATCCCGTGGAGCGGGCTCGGGAGCGGGTACGCGCCGGGCAGCCGCAGAAGGCGATCGAGATCCTGATGCGGGCCGCCGACGAAGCCGGCCACCCCCGGGGGCGCACCCTCCACCGGGTCGAGGCGGCGCGGGTGATGGTCGACCACGGCCTGGCCCAGGTCGCGATGCCGATCCTGCGCGACGTGATGACGAGCATCGAGGAGTTCCGCCTCGAGGAGTGGGAGTCGGCGGAGACCGTGGCAGTGCCGATGGCGCTCCTCTACCGCTGCCTCGAGCTCACCGACGGTGACCCCTCCGAGCGGGAGCACCTCTATCTGCGGGTCTGCCGACTCGATCCCATGCAGGCGATCCACTTCTCGACGGCGGCGGACGACGACGAGGCGGACTCCGGGGCGGGTGACGATGGCATCGCGGAGGCCTGACCTCGCGATCCGGCCCTCGGTGCTCGACCGGCTGCTCGGCGACGCGGGACCGGCGGGCGGCGGGTCGGACCCGGCCGGCTCGGTCGCGGCCACGCGGGCCGCCGTCCTGCGCGACCTCCAATGGCTGTTCAACACCCGCCGCATCCATACCGGCGTCGGCGAGGGGCGCCCCGAACTCGAGCGATCGGTCTACCGCTACGGGCTGGCCGACATCACCTCGCTGGGGCGTGACGCGTCGACCACGGCGCAGGGCCTCGCCCGCGACATCACCGAATCGATCCGCCTCTTCGAGCCTCGCCTCTCGCAGGTGCGGGTGTCGGTACGCGAGCCGGAGGAAGGCGAGAGGCGGGTGGTGGAGTTCGTGGTCGAGGCGATGCTCGACATCGACCCCGAGCCGATGCCGATCAGTTTCGACACCCGACTCGACATCGGGCGGGGCGCTTTCGAGGTGGATTCGATTCGTGTCTGAAGAGCTTCTCGACTACTACGAGATGGAGCTGAGCTTCCTGCGGCGCTCCGGGGCGGAGTTCGCCCGGCGCTACCCGCAGGTGGCCTCGCGCCTTCAGCTCGAGGCGAACAAGTGCGACGACCCGCACGTGGAGCGGCTCCTCGAAGGTGTGGCCTTCCTCGCCGGACGGATTCACCAGCGGCTCGACCACGACGCCCCGGAACTGAGCGAGGCCCTCCTCTCGGTGGCCTACCCCCAGTACGTGCGGCCGATTCCCTCCATGGCCCTGGTGCAGTTCCACCTCGACCCCGATCAGGGAAAGCTCACCTCCGGCTTCGAGGTGCCGGCGGGGACGGCGCTCTTCAGCCGCCCGGTCGACGGCGTTCCCTGCCGGTTCCGCACTGCCTACGACACCACCCTCTGGCCGCTCCGCGTGGAGTCGGCCCGGTGGGAGCCCCCGCAGGGACTCCGGCTGCGGGCCTCGCGCGGGGTGGTCGGGGGACTCCGCCTGCGAATCGCCGGCGACGGGGTGCCCGTGGGGAGCCTCGGCATCGAACGGCTCCGGCTTCACCTCCACGGCGACGGAAGCCTCCCCTGGCTCCTCTACGAACTGCTCCTCTCGAAGGCCGAGGCAGTGGTGCTGCGCCCCGCGGAGGGACGGAGCGACGTGCAGCGCACCGGTCGGCTGGAGCCCGTCGGCTTCGGCGAGCGGGAAGGGATGCTCCCGCACCCGAACCGCTCCTTCCTCCCGTACCGCTACCTCCAGGAATACTTCGCCTTTCCGGAGAAATACCTCTTCGTCGACCTCTGCGGCCTCGATGCCGTCCGCGGCGAGGTGTGGGGCGACGCCTTCGAGGTCGTGATCCCGATCGGCACCTTCGAGCGCCCCGACCGCCAGCGGGTGCTGGAGAACGGCATCGACGCCGGGGTCTTCCGCCTCGGCTGCACCCCCGTGGTGAACCTCTTCGAAAAGACCTCCGAGCCCGTCCTCCTGACGCACCGGCACCACGAATATCCGGTCGTGGCCGACGCCCGGCGGCGAGCCTCGACCCGCATCTACGCGGTGGAAGGGGTGCAGCCGGTCATGGGGGGCGGCCGCTCGCCGGTGGTATTCGAGCCGCTGCACGGCGGGGTCGGGCGGCCGCAGTCGGGGGCAGGCGACCGGGTGCTCTGGTATGCCCGGCGCCGCGACACCGGGGTCATCGGCGGACGGGAGGCCGACGTGGCGATCTCGTTCGCCGACGCCGAGGCCCGGCTCGTCCGCCCCGACCTCGACGCCGTGATGGTCGACCTTGTCTGCTACAACGGGACGCTCCCGGTCCGCCTCCCCTTCGGCGACGAGGACGGAGACTTCGAGATGGCCGGAAGCGGACCGATCGACCGGATCGTCACGGTGGTGAAGCCGACCCATCCAGTGGCCTCGCCGCTCGGACCGACCCAGATGTGGCGTCTCATCTCGCAACTCTCGGTGAACTACGTCTCGCTGGTCGACGACGGTCCCGAGACCCTCCGCCAGCTGCTCCGGCTCCTCAACCCCTCCGACCGCCCCGGAAGCGAAGCCCGGATCCGCAGCCTCGTCGAGATTCGGGGGAGCCCGGGGCACGCCCGTATCGACGGCG
>CAYORZ010000047.1:6231-9775 GCA_964406485.1 uncultured Gemmatimonadaceae bacterium
CGCCCCCCCGCCCCGGCCGCGCCCGCTGGGCGCCGCGCGTGCGGGTGCGCGGGGGCGCCCCGGCCCACGCCCGTATCGACGGCGCCCACGGGCCGGCCTTCGTGCGCGGGAGCCGGGTCGAGATCACCCTCGACGAGGAGGGCTTTGCGGGGGGGGGCGCCTACCTCTTCGCTGCCGTCCTGGACCGCTTTCTCGGGCTCTCGGTCTCGGTCAACAGCTTCTGTCAGCTGACGGCGTTCACTCGGCAGCGGAAGGAACCGCTCGGGCGCTGGCCGGCGCGTTCGGGCCGGAAGGTCCTGCTGTGAGCCGCGCCCGGCTGGCCGCCCTCCTCGCCGAAGAGGCCCCCCGGATGGACCTCCTCCAGGCGGTGCGGCTGCTCGAGGCGCTGCATCCGGAGCGGTCCCCCGTCGGAGAGGCCGGCGACCCCCGGCAGGAGGTGGTGCACTTCTCGGTGCGTCCGAGCCTCGCCTTTCCGCCGGGCGACATCCACGCCTGGGGGCAGCGCGAGGGGGGTCCCGACCGCCTCGAGGTGCATCCCTTCGGGCTGATCGGACCCGACGGTGTGCTCCCCCACCTCTACACCGAGGCGGTGGCAGACCGGGAGCGGGCCGGCGACCCCGTCCTCCGCGACTTTCTCGACCTCTTCCAGCACCGGATGCTGTCGCTTCTCATCCGGGCGCTGCGCAAGACCGACGTCGCCGCCACCCGCGAACACGGTGGAGAGGCCGGCGACCGCCTCCTCCGCCACCTCCTGGAGCTGATGGGGGGAGCCTCCGAGGGGGGGCGCCTCTCGGGCGAGGTTGCGGCCGCCGACGTCGCGCCCTTCGCCTCGCTTCCCGGCCCGCAGCGTCGAAGCGCACTCGCGCTCGAGCAGCTCGTCAGCGGCACCTTCGGCGTGCCCGCCGAGGTGGAGTCCTTCGTCGGCGGATGGATCCGGCTCGACGACGACGACCTCTGCGAACTCGGCACGGACACCGCGTCCACCCGCCTCGGCTGGGGCGCAGTGGTGGGTGACGAGATCTGGGATCCCCACGCCCGGCTGCAGGTGCGGCTGGGTCCGCTGGACCGCGACACCTTCGACGCCTTCCTCCCCGGGGGCGCGTACCATGAACAATTCCGGGATCTTTGTCGCTTCTTCGTACACGACCAGTTCGTGGTCGAGGCCTGTCTGATCCTGGAGCGTGATGATGTACCGGAGTGCGTGGTATCGGATGACGAAGGGGGTCCTGCCCTCGGGTGGACGACCTGGCTCCGGACCCGCCCTCTGCAACGAGATCCGGACGACACCAAGCTCACACTAGCAGACCGAGGCCCGCGATGAACGTCGACCTCCGAGCGCTGATCGGAAAGCTCAACCCCACCACCCGGGGCGCCATGGACGCCGCGGCCGGGTTGTGCCTCTCGCGCACGCACTACGATGTCGAGGTGGAGCACTTCCTCCTGAAGCTGATGGACCACCCCGAGGGCGACGTCCTCGCGATCCTCAAGCGGTTCGAGATCGACCGGTCCGACCTCGCGCGGCAACTCACCGCCGCCATCGATCGCTTCAGGTCGGGCAACGCCCGCACCCCCTCGCTGAGCCCCGACCTCGTGCGGATGCTCACCGACGCCTGGACGCTCGGTTCGCTCGACCACGGCGCCTCGGCGATCCGCTCCGGCCACGCCCTCCTCGCCCTGGTGACCGATGCCGACCTGCGGCGGAAGGTGAGCGAGACCGCCCGCGAGCTGGAGAAGATCCACCCCGAGGCGTTGCGCGCCGAATTCGCCACCATCGTCTCCGGCACCGCCGAAGACGGAGCGAGCCCGGCGACGGCGGCGGGCGGCGCGGCGCGCGGCCCGGCGGCAGGGGGGGGAGGCCCCACGCCGAATCTCGACCAGTACACCGTCGACCTGACCCGGCGGGCGGCCGAAGGGCTCCTCGACCCCGTCCTCGGACGCGACCTCGAGATCCGGCAGGTGGTCGACATCCTGACCCGCAAGCGGCAGAACAACCCGATTCTCGTCGGTGAGGCGGGGGTGGGGAAGACGGCGGTCGTCGAAGGCTTCGCGATGCGCATCGCCCAGGGCGACGTGCCGCCCCCGCTCCGCAACGTCACGATCCGCTCGCTCGACCTGGCGCTCCTCCAGGCGGGAGCAGGGGTGAAGGGTGAGTTCGAGAACCGCCTCAAGGGGCTGATCGACGAGGTGAAGTCGTCGGAGACCCCGGTGATCCTCTTCATCGACGAGGCGCACACGATGATCGGGGCCGGGGGAGCGGCGGGGCAGAACGACGCCGCCAACCTGCTCAAGCCGGCGCTGGCCCGCGGCGAACTCCGCACCATCGCCGCCACGACCTGGTCGGAGTACAAGAAGTACTTCGAGAAGGACCCCGCCCTCGCCCGGCGCTTCCAGGTCATCAAGGTGGAGGAACCGAGCGAGGAACTCTGCATGGTGATGATGCGCGGTGTGGTGCCGCATCTCGAGCGCCACCACAGCGTGCGGATCCTCGATCGGGGTCTCGAGGCGGCGGTCCGCCTCTCGAACCGCTATCTGCCCGACCGGCAGCTTCCCGACAAGGCAGTGAGCGTGCTCGATACCGCGTGCGCCCGCCTCTCGCTCGGGCAGAACGCCACCCCGGCCGCCATCGAGGACGCCGAGCGGCGCCTGGCCGACCTCGCCGTGCAGCGCCGGGTGCTGCGGAGGGAGGAGGCCACCGGCGCGGACCACGCCGCGCGCCTCGCCGCCATCGCCACCGAGGTCGACGCGGTGACCACCCGGCTCGAGGAACTGCGCTCCCGGTGGGAGACCGAGAAGGGGCTCGTGGCCCGCATCCGCTCGGTCCGCGAGGAGCTCGAAGGCCGCCTCGACGCCCCCCCGGTACGGGCCGAGGGCGCTCCCCCGGAGGAGGCGGGCGAGGGGAACGGCGCTGCCGCTCCCGAGGCCGCCGAAGGGGCACCCACGACGCCCCTCGCCGCCTCCGACGACTACCGCAGCGAGCTCTCCGCCCTCGACGCCGACGCCCTCCGCGCCCGGCTCGCGACGCTGATGGACGAACTCGAGCAGGTGCAGGGCGAAGACGGCCTCGTGCCCGTCCACGTCGACGCCGACCTCGTGGGACGCGTGATATCGGGGTGGACCGGGATTCCGGTCGGCAAGATGATGCGCGACCAGATCTCGATGGCCCTCGACCTCGAGGACCGGCTGGGGGAGCGCATCATCGGCCAGGACCACGCCCTGGGCGAGATCAGCCGCCGCATCCGGACCTCGAAGGCCGGGATCGACGATCCGCAGAAGCCGGTCGGCGTCTTTCTCCTGGTGGGGCCGAGCGGGGTGGGGAAGACCGAGACCGCCCTCTCGCTCTCCGAACTCATGTTCGGCGGCGAAGACAACGTCATCACGATCAACATGTCGGAGTTCCAGGAGCCGCACACCGTCTCGACCCTCAAGGGGTCGCCGCCCGGATACGTCGGCTACGGCGAGGGCGGCGTCCTGACCGAGGCGGTCCGGCGCCGGCCCTACTCCGTCGTGCTCCTCGACGAGATCGAGAAGGCCCACCCCGACGTCC
>CAYORZ010000048.1:0-3931 GCA_964406485.1 uncultured Gemmatimonadaceae bacterium
GCAATGCGTGGACGTCACAGGAAAAAGCATCCCTCCAGCGAGGAGGATCAATGAGTAGATCTCACCGCACCACAGACCTCGACAAGGCCCGTGACGAGCTCATGAGCCATATCGTCCGTTGCGAGGTCCTCGAAGCCGTCATGGAGCACCGTCTCGAGTGGCTCGATGACACCATGGAATACATGGCCGACCGCTGGCCTTCCCTCTCACCGCTGCAGCTCGCCCAGCTCAAGACGATCGGTCGGGAGTATCTCCGGCCGGTGATCGCCTACGGGGCCGGCCACAGCGCACTCAACCGCCCTGCGGCGCCCACCCTCGAGTCCGAGGGGGGGACGGCGACGCCCGACGACGTCGGGAAGCCCCGGGCCGCCTGATCGGGCACCCTCCGGACCGGCCGCGCTGACGACCGGTCACGACCCCCGCGCCACCCGCCCTTCCGACGCCCGCCGGAAGTCCTCGAACGTACGGACCTCTGCTCCCTCGGCCCACCGGGCCAGGGTGACCTCTTCCGGCTCGAGCCCGAGCCCCCAGGTCGCGTCGCGGAGGGCGGTGACGGCGTGGCCCCGGCCGACGAGTCCGTCGACCGCCTGCGTCACGCAGACATCGCGTGCGACCCCCACCACCACGAACTCCGGAGCCCCCAGGCCCCGGACCACCTCCTCGACGAAGGCCGCGGTGCCGGCGTTTCCGTCGAAGACGTCGAAGCGCGTCTTGCGGATGAAGACCGGCCGCCCCGACTCGACCGCTTCGCGAGCGACCCGGCGGCCTTCGGCGGCGTCGGCGTCGACCTCCATGATGAGCGGGTCGTCAGGGGCGATCTCGGGGAGGAGGGCGGCGCCCTCCCGTTCCGCGGGGTCGTCGGAGCGGCCCATGCAGTGCGGCGGGTAGGTGCCCTGCGTGGGGTCGGGGGAGACGGGGTCGATCTCGTCGTCCTCGAGGCTGTGCCAGTCGCCCGTGAAGACGATGAGGTCGGCGTGCTCCTCGAACCACCGCACCGCGCGCACGAGCTCGTCAGTCACCGCCGTGGCCCCGGCATCGTCGGGATCGTTCAGGTGCCGCACGTAGAGGCGCCCGTCCGGGCGCATGAAGTCGTTCTGGACATCGACCACCCATCCCACCACCGGGCGCGCGCTCATCGTACTCGCTCCAGCCGGGGGTTCTCCCGGAACCGCCGTCCGGCCTTGGCCACATGACGTTCGCCCACCTTGACGACGTCAGCGGTGAAATCGAAGCTGCCGCGGAGGAGGGCCGAGCCCACTCCGTAAGCATCCACTGGCACACCTGCCTCCTTGAATCGACGAATCTTGGCGGCGTCGAACCCTCCCGACGCCACGATCTCGACGTAGCCGAAGCCGGCCTCGTCGAGGGCACTCCGAACCTTGCGCACCAGGGTGGGGTTCACGCCCCTCGGGTCGAAGTGGCCCATGTCGGGGATCACCGCACGGTCGACCATGTTCCCTCCGGTGTCGAGACGAACCCCGTGGAGTCGCCGGCCGAGGGCACGGGCCACGGCCAGCGAGGTGCCGACGCTGTCGTTCTCGAAGTCGACCAGGGTGATCAGCTTCACATGCTCCGGGATCTGGCGCGCGAAGGCCTCGGTGGCGGCCACGGCGTCTCCGCCGAAGGCGGCGATGAGACCGTGCGGGACCGTCCCCATCCCCTCCGACCCCCACCACGACGCCTGCGCGTCGGTCGACACGCCGATCGCTCCCGCCACGTGCGCGGCGAAGCCGTCTCCGGTCTGGACCATCCAGTGGTCGTGCCGGGCCGGAAAGAAGAGGATCGACTCCGGCCACGCCGCCTCGACCACCGCCCGCGTGTTGGTCGCCACCGTCGTCCGGCGGGCGAGCACCCCGAGGTACAGCGTTTCCAGGTGCGCGAAGGCCGTGTACGGTCCGCGGATCTGCATCACCGGTTCCCACGGCGAGGCGCGGTCGCCGTCCTGCAGCGACCACACCTCCAGGTCGTCGAAGTCGAAGCCCTCGGTCAGGCAGAGGCGGAGGATCGCGATCGCCTCATCGGTCCCCGCGATCCAGGCGTCGTTGCGCTGGAAGACCTGGACCGTGACGTCGGGAGCCATCCCCTCCCCCTGGAGGACCTCGCGGGTGCGGACGAAATACTTGTCCGAATAGTAGCCGGCCCGCATGCGCTCCACGGGGAGGTTGAAGACCGACGGATCGAGCCGTTCGGGACGGCGGAGGGGCGGCGGGGGTTCGACGGAAGGATGCGGCATGGAGAGGGGGTGAGGGGGGTGAAGGCGGAGCTCACTCTTCGCCGGAAGCCTTCTCCGGACCGTCGGCCGTGGCCTCCGCTTCGCCCTCGTCGGGCATCCCGTCCACCCGGGTGACGATCCGGGTCGGGAGGGCGAAGGCGATGCCCTCGGATTCGAAGCGCTGGTGGAGTTCCAGGTTGATGGCCTGCTGGATGTCCATGTAGGCGTTGTAGTCGGGCACCGTCATGTAGTACACCGTCTCGAAGTCGATCGAGGTGCCTCCGAACCCTCTCAGGTGGGCGCGGTCGAAGCGGGTGTTGTCGAGACTCTCGATGGCGCCGCGAATGTAGCCGGGGATCGCGCGGAGGACGTCGGTCGGGGTTCCGTATCGGACCCCGATCTCGAACACCACCCGCCGTTCCCGCATCCGGCCGTAGTTGCGCACGCGGGACGCGAGGAGGTCGGAGTTCGAGAAGACGAGCTGCTCGCCGGAGATCGAGCGGATGCGCGTGGTCTTGAGGCCGACGTATTCCACCGTCCCGCTGAAGTCGTCGATCGCGATGAAGTCGCCGACCACGAAGGGCTTGTCGAAGACGATGGCGAGCGAGGCGAAGAGATCCCCCAGGACGTTCTGGAGGGCGAGGGCGACCGCCACCCCCCCGATCCCCAGCGAGGCGATGAAGGGACTCACCGCCACGCCCATCGTGCCCAGCGCCGCGAGGACGAGGAGCGACCAGAGGATGATGCGCGCCACGAAGCCGACCACACCCACCGCCGTGGCGACTCCCGGATCGTCGTCCAGGTGCCGCCGTCGCCAGCGGCCGACCAGATAGTCGATCATTCCCACACCCCAGAAACCGATCTGGAGGTGGAGCCCGATCACCAGCAACCCCCGCAGGATCACGTCGGCGCCGGGCGAGAGGTCGAGGGGACGCGCCGCCACCCAGAGGACGACG
This sequence comes from uncultured Gemmatimonadaceae bacterium, assembly GCA_964406485.1. Classification (GTDB taxonomy): domain Bacteria; phylum Gemmatimonadota; class Gemmatimonadetes; order Longimicrobiales; family Gaopeijiaceae; genus Gaopeijia. Next base: position 3,169 of record CAYORZ010000048.1, read on the forward strand.
AGGCCGATGAAGAGGACGCGCGTCTTCTCGAGCAGTCCGACGAAAAGGTTGTCGACGTCCGTCTCGGTGCGTCCCGCGAAGCGTGTGAGACGCGCGAGTGCGAACGCGAAGAGGCCCCGGAGTACCACCGTGACCACGATCGCCGTCCCCAGCGCGATCAGGAGGTTCTGGAGCGGCACGCCGGCGATCTCGGTTTCGAGAAAATTCATCGTCATCCCTGGGGTTCGATACGGGCATTTCCGGCCACCCCGTCGGGGGCGACCGCGTCACCGCGGGCGGCCTGGCGCTCCCGCTTTTCCTCCTGCCAGAAGGAGAGAGCGAGACCGATGGCACCGCAGGTGATCGCGATGTCTGCGACGTTGAAGATCGGAAAGTGCCAGAAGCCGAGGTCGACCGGGCCGAAGAAGTCCACCACCCCCCGGGACCAGCGCACCCGGTCGTAGAGGTTGCCGAGGGCACCGGCCGCGACGAGCGACAGCGCCAGGAGGCGGAGCGTATCGCGCTCAGAGGCCTGCCGGTAGAGGACGACGAGCATCCCCAGCGCCACGAAGGTGATCGGCACGAAGAGCCAGCGGGAATCCTCGCCGACCGAGAGGCCGAAGGCCGCACCCTTGTTGAAGGTCAGGGTGAGGGGAAGCAGACCCCCGAGGAGGTCGATGCTCCGTCCATCCGCGAGGGCCGACAGCGCCCACCGTTTCGTGATGAAGTCGATCACGAGGATCACGGGCACGGTGAGGATGGGGATCAGGAGTTTTCGACGCAC
>CAYORZ010000048.1:3941-9705 GCA_964406485.1 uncultured Gemmatimonadaceae bacterium
AGTGGTTCCACCCCGCCCCCTTCCGACCGTTCCGCTCCGCTGATCCCGCCCGTCCGGAAACGACGAACTTGGCAGCGGGCAACGGATCGTTCAGATTGATCTGAACATTCACCACCGCCGTCCGCAACTCCGCGGGCCGGCGGTCGTCGATCGACCCGGACCCCACCCCGGAGCGCCAATGCGCGGGCCCCTGATTCTCGTCGCCACCCTCGTCGTCGGAGGCGTCCTCCTCGCGGGACTGTCCCGTTCCGGGGGAACCGGCGTGGCCGATTCGAGCCAGGTCGAGCCCCGCCCCCGGGCGGAGCCGGTCGCCGTCGACCCCGGTCGTTCGGTCATGACCGTCTACAAGACCCCCACCTGCGGCTGCTGCACGCTCTGGATCGACCACCTCCAGGCGGCAGGTTTCCCGGTCGAGGCGGTCGATGTGGACGACCTCACCGCGATCAAGGTCGCGCTCGGAGTCCCCCTCTCGCTGGGGTCGTGCCACACTGCCGAGATCGACGGCGTCGTCGTCGAGGGGCACGTTCCCGCTCGTGACCTCGCCGACTTCCTCGCCGAGCGTCCGGCAGGGGTGCGGGGTCTCGCCGTCCCGGGAATGCCGATCGGCTCACCGGGGATGGAGGTGCCGGGGCAGGCCCCCGATCCGTACGACGTGATCGCCTTCTCCGACGACGGGTCGCGCGCCGTCTTCCGGAGCCACCGCGAACGCTGATGGCGGCCCGCCCCCCCGCCTTTGTCGAAGCCATCGGGCTTCACCTGCAGCGGCAGGGGGTTCCCCGCACCACCGGGCGGATCTACGGGCTCCTGCTGCTCCACTCCGAACCGCTCTCGCTCGACGACCTCACCGAGGAACTGGCGATCAGCAAGGCGAGCGCCTCGACGGGGGCGCGGTACCTGGAACGACTCGGCCTCATCGAGCGCTTCGCGGAGCCCGGCGCCCGCCGTGACCACTACCGGCTGGTCGACGACCCGGCGCGCGCCCTGGCCCTCCACGTCGACGCCCTCCGCGAGATGGCCACCCTCCTCCAGGAGGGGCCGCAGGCGGTGCCGGGCGTGCGCGCCGAGGTGCGCAGCCGGCTCAACCGGATGGCCCAGGTCCACCGCGAGGCCACCGCGTTTCTCGAGCGGCTCCTGAGGCGCTCGAGCCGCTGAGGCGGATGGCACCCCTCCTGCAAGGGCGTGGCGCCCGAGCGGGGTCCGCCCGCCCACCCATCCACACCTTCAAGGACGTTATTTCATGTCTGGCATCGCCCCGCTTCGGGCGTGGGTAGTCCTCGCCCTCCTCGCCGCCCCCGTTCCCCTCCTCGCGCAGGAGGAAGATCCCGCCCGCTCCCGCTGGACCTTCGAGGGGGAGTTCACCTCGGTCGTGAGCCAGGGGAATTCCGAATCGATCACCCTCGGACTCGGCACGACGATCCGGCGCCAGTGGTCCCGCGACGCCCTCCGTTTCGAATTCGGAGGGATGCGCACCGAGTCGTCGCGCATCACGCGGCGCGCGGTGGGCAGCCCGGACGCCTTCGATATCGAGGTCACCTCGGACTCCGAGAAGACGGCCGAGTCGGTTCACGCCCGCGGTCGGTACGACCGGACGCTGAGCGAGCGCTTCTTCGCCTACGGGGGGGTGGACTGGCTCCGCAACACCTTCGCGGGGATCGACAGCCGCTTCGTGTTGGCGGCAGGAGGCGGCAACAGCTGGCTGGATCAACCGACCCAGCGCTTCAAGACCCACTACGCGGTCACCTACACCCTGCAGCAGGATGTGGTCGAGCGGCCCGACGCCGACCAGAACTTCCCCGGCGCCCGCCTCGGCTGGGAGTACTGGAACCAGCTGACCGCGACGAGCACCTTCGACAGCGAACTGCTCGTCGACCTCAACCTCGCCGACACGGGTGACGTGCGCTACGATCTCACCAACGGGCTGGCGGTGAGCGTGAGCGACAAGCTGGCGCTGAAGCCCAGCCTGCAGTTCATCTACCGCACCCGTCCCTCCCTCACCTCCGTCCCCCTCTTCACTCCGGGGGGCGAGGGCACCGGAGAGACGGTGCTGACCGAACTCGACAAGCTCGATACCTTCTTCCGGTTGGCGCTCGTGCTCACCCTCTGATCCGATCCCGAGGCTCGAGCACCCGCGAACCCCCCGGCGCCCCGACGGCGCCGGGGGGTTTCGCACGCCCTCCCTCATCTCCCGATCGACCTCGCTCCATGCACGACATCGCGGTGGGAATCATCGGTGCCGGTCCGGCCGGCCTCGCCCTCGGTGCGGCCCTGCGCGCACGAGGGATCGACTTTCGGATCATCGACGCGGGGCAGGGACCCGGCGGCATCTGGGACATCGATCGTCCCCGGACGCCCATGTACGAGTCGGCCCACTTCATCTCGTCGAAGACCCTCTCGGCCATGCCGGGCTTCCCGATGCCCGACGACTACCCGGATTACCCTCGCCACGACCAGATCCTCGACTACCTGCGCGCGTTCGCCCGGGACCACGACCTCGAGCGGTCGTGCCGGTTCGAGTCCGAGGTCGTCGACGCCCGCCGGTCGGAGGAAGGGGGGTGGCGCGTGACCCTCGCCTCGGCCGAGGTGCTCCACTTCCCCACGCTCTGCCTCGCCACCGGCGCGAACTGGCACCCGGTGATCCCCGAGGTGCCCGGTGACTTCACCGGGGAATCGCTCCACTCCTTCGACTACCGGTCCTCCGATCTCTTCCGGGGACGACGCGTCCTGATCGTCGGCGGGGGGAATTCGGGGTGCGACATCGCCTGCGATGCAGCGCGGACCGCGGAGCGGGCCTTCATCAGTCTGCGGCGGGGGTACCACTTCGTCCCGAAGTACATCTTCGGCCGCCCGGCCGACGTCTTCGCGGCGAGCGGGCCTCGCCTTCCCCCCTCGATCGAGCGGCGGATCTTCTCGTTCCTGATCCGGCGGGTGCTGGTGGGTGACCTCACCCGCTTCGGCCTGCCTCGCCCCGACCACGACGTCCTCGAGTCGCATCCGATCATGAACAGCCGGTTGCTGCACCACCTGGGGCACGGCGACCTGGAGGCCCGCCCCGACGTCACCGGGCTCGACGGGCGCACGGTGCGCTTCGCCGACGGGCGCGAAGAGGAGGTCGACGTGATCGTCTGGGCGACCGGGTACCGGCGCATTCACCCCTTTTTGAACCCCGACGACGACTTCGACCGCAGCCGGGGTCCGCGCGACCTCTTCCTCAACCTCGCCCACCGGCACCACGACGACATCTTCGAGCTGGGGCTCTTCGAGACCGACGGAGCGGCCTACCCCCTCCTGGGACTCCAGGCAGAGCTGGTGGCCACCCTGGTGGACCCCGCCCTGCCTGGGGAGCGCCGCGCGGCGTGGGCGAAGCGGCGCGCCACCGCCCGGGTCGATCCCCGCGGGGGGCGGCGCTACCTCGATACGCCCCGCCACGCCTTCTATGTGCACGGTGCGAGCTACGCGCGCCAACTCCAAAGGGAAATCGCCCGCCTGAAGCGGTGACGAAGCGCGTCAGGGAGACGCCACGTGATCGACGTCGCGAAGGACCCCGGGATCGTCGACGTCGACCCACCGGACCGTGATCCCCCTCTCGGCGAGAAGGTCCCGGGCTCCCCGGTCGCCCCGCAACTCGCGGAGCCGGTCGAAGTGGCGGGCCGACCAGAGGACGGGGTTGCCGCGCCGCCCCCCGACCCGGGGCACCACCGCCCCCTCTCCCCCCGCCGCGCGGAAGGTGGCCACCAGTCGGCGGATCGTCGCCGGGCGGACCCACGGCATGTCGCCCAGGAGGATCACCACCCCCCCGACCGTCGGGGGGAGCGCCTCCACCCCGAGCGCGATGGAGCGGGCGATCCCCTCGGCGGGCGCCAAATTGCGCACCAGGGTGACGGCCCCCTCCCCCGTGGCCGCCCGGATCACGCCCTCCACCTGCGCACCGCGGTGACCGGTGACGACGATCACCGGGTCCAGCTCGACCTCCAGCGCCGTCTTCACCACGCGGACCACCATCGGGTCCCCGTCGACGGTGGTCAGGAGCTTCTGATCCACCCCGGCCCGGGTCGACTGTCCGGCCGCGAGGACGATTCCGGCCACGCCCCCCCGGTCATCGCCCACCGTCGCTCCCCTTCACCCCCCCTCCCCCGCGAAAGACCGCCACGATCTCGGCGACGATCGCGAGGGCGATCTCTTCGGGCGAACGGCCTCCGAGGTCGAGGCCGATCGGGGCGTGGATCCGTGCAAGGTCGTCTTCGTGCGCGCCCTCCGCCCGGAGACGCTCGAGGCGGCGGGCGTGGGTGCGGCGGCTCCCGAGTGCTCCGACGTAGCGGGCGGGACTCCGGACCGCGTGGAGGAGGGCCGGATCGTCGAGCACGGGGTTGTGCGTCAGCGCCCCGACGGCCGTGCGGGGATCGAGGTCGACGGCGGCGAGGCCGTCGGCCGGATGGAGGTCGAGGCAGCGGCTGCCCGGGAAGCGGTCGGGCGAGGCGAAGGCCGGTCGCGGGTCGATGATCACCGTGTCGAAGCCGGTGAGGGCGGCCATGGCGACCAGCGGCTGCGCGATGTGCACCGCTCCGACCACGATGATGCGGGGCGGCGCCAGGTAGGGGCGGAGGAAGGTGGGGGTCGGGGTGGTTTCGGCGAGGCGCCCTTCGCCTTCGTCCCGCACCCCCCGCGCCTCGTCGGCGAAGAGCGCGCTCCCTTCGCCAACGCGCCGGGGGGAGTCGCCGTCGAGGGGGTAGGCGACCACCACCCCCGGGTGGCCGGAACCGACCGCGGCCACGGTCTCCAGGAGTTCGGGGGCGAGACTCCCCCGCTCAGGGCCGACCGGCGTCACGAGCACCTCGATCGACCCCCCGCACGCCAGACCCACCGCCCACGCCTGGTCGTCGGCGACGCCGTAGTGAAGCAGCAGGGGGCCGGCCCCCTCCAGCGCCCGCCGGGCCTCGTCGACGACGGCGACCTCGACGCACCCCCCCGACACCGATCCGGCAAAGCGCCCCTGGTCGTCGATCACCATGTGGCTCCCCGGGCGGCGAGGGGCGGAGCCCCACGTGCGGACCACGGTGGCCAGGGCGACGGATCGACCGGCGGCGGACCACTCCACCGCCCGGGTCAGGGGATCGGGGGGGATCGTCATGGCGGATCCTGCGGCGCGCGCCCCCGGCCCGTCAACCATCCCGGCCGCGCCCCCCGGCCGTCCGGACCCCCCGCGCCCCCACCTTCGTCTCACCCCAGCGCGCGACGCACACCGTCGGGGAGGTCGCGCACCTCCCCCCCGGTGGTCATCACCGAGACGACGATGAAGACGAGGGTGGAGACCAGGAGGGTGAGGGCGGCGATCGAGACCCCGGTGGGGAGCGTCCAGGCCCCCGCGAGTGCCGCACCCTCGAGGACGATCGTCCCCCCGAGCCCGGTGGCGATCGACGCCACCGCTCCGGCCCGGGTGGCACGGGGCCAGTTGAGTCCGATCGCAAGGACCGGGACGAGGGTCGACGCGAAGAGTCCCCACCCGAAGATGGCGAGAAAGGCGAGGAGGGTGTCGGAGAAGAGCGCGGTGCCCGCCGCCGCCAGGCAGATGACCGCCGTCGCCACCCGCCCCGCCCGGAGCTCGTCGGGGAGCGGCCGGCCGAAGGCGCGCGGGAGATCGCGCACCACCGCGGCAGCCCCCACCGAGAGGAAGGAGTTGACCGTGCTCATGATGGCGGCGGCCACCCCGGAGAAGACGAGCGCCGCGAGCAGCCCGGGCGCGTGCCCCAGGAGGAAGGTGGGGGTGGCG
>CAYORZ010000049.1:0-9416 GCA_964406485.1 uncultured Gemmatimonadaceae bacterium
CCATGCCGAGCACGACCGCGGGGGCCGTGGTGAGCACGATGAACCCCACCGCCGCCCCCCCCATCCGCCCCAGGGTGCGGGTGTCCCCGAGGCGGGCGACGCCCGCGAAGACGATCGCCATCACCAGGGGGATCACGACCATCTGGATGGCGGCGATGAAGAGGTCCCCTGCGGGCGCCGAGGCCTCGGCCACCCCGTTGAGGATCGGAAGGCCGGTCGTCGAGGCGAGAAGGCCCACCGCGAGCCCCGCCGCCAGTCCCAGAAGCATCAGGCGGTTGTTCATGGCCGCGGAAGGTAAGGGTGGGGGCGGGATCGGACCACCGCTTCCGTGCCCGGAAGTCGGCCGCTACCCGGCCGCCCCCGCTCCCCCTCGGCTGCGGTCGTCGGCCGCGACCATGTTGTCGAGAAAGGCGCGCTCGGCCGGGGCAAGCGCGCCCACACCCCGCCCCTTCACCTTCCGCAGGAGGGCGACGATCTCGTTGCGGTTCAGCGGATGCACCCGGGCGAGGTCGATCGCCGCCCACCGCTCGTGCGACTCGAGGGCGGCGACGTGCGGTGAGGTGTACCCGCGGGGCGGCGGGCGGCTCGCCCGGGCGGCGGCGGCGCGTGCCGCGCCCCACGGAATCGCCCAGAGGGTGGCCGCGAACGCCAGCATGATGGAAAGGACAGTCGTCATCGGGGGTATTCCTCCTCCTTTCCCGACGACCTGCGAGGCGCCGGGGTTTCCACCCGCAAGGAGCACGGCCCCATGGCGGACTACCACCCGATCGACTGCGGCTTGCACGACGAACTCCAGCTGCGCTGCCTCCGGCGCCGCACCTCGGAACTCGTCTGGCGCGACGACGACGGCACCCTCCGCACCACGGAGGGCGTCTGCACCGACGTCTTCTCCCGGGACCGGGCGGAGTACCTGAAGCTCGCCGACGGGACCGAGATCCGGCTCGACCACCTGGTGCGGGTCGACGAGGTGGACTTCCCGGCCCCTCAGCGCCGGTAGACCACCTCGCCCGCCAGGATCGTCACGTCGACCTCGGCGCTCGGGATCTCGGACTCCTCGATCGCGAGGATGTCTTTCGAGAGGATCACCAGGTCGGCGTACTTCCCCGGGGTGATCGAGCCGACGACGTCTTCCTGGAAGGCGGCCAGGGCGTTGTTCATCGTGTACGCCCGCAGCGCTTCCATCCGCGTGAGCGACTGCTCGGGGTAGAAGCGCTCGCCGGTGTTGGTCATGCGACTCACCATCGCGTAGTACGACGCGATCGGGTCGATGTCCTCGACGGGGACGTCGGTCCCGTTGGTCACGATCGCCCCGGAGTCCCACAGCGCGCGCCACATGTAGGCACCCGTCCGTGAGCGCTCCTCGCCGAGCTTCTGCGGGACCCACGGGCCGTCCGACGTTCCGTGCACCCCCTGCATCGCGGCGATCACCCCCATCTCGGCGAAGCGGCCGATGTCGTCGGGGTGGAGGTGCTGCGCGTGCTCGATCCGCCACCGGAGGGATTCTCCGTCGACCCCGGCCTCGTCCCAGATCCGCTGGTAGATGTCGAGGACCTCGCGGTTGGCCCGATCGCCGATCGCGTGGACGTTGAGCTGATAGCCGTGCTCGACGGCGAGACGGGCGGTCTCTTCCACGTCGTCGACGGGCGCGGTGTTGAGGCCGGCGCTCGAGGGGAGGTCGTCGTAGGGAGCGAGGAGCCACGCACCGTGCGACCCCAGCGCCCCGTCGATGGAGCGCTTGATCGCCCGCGCGGTGAGGAAGCCGTCGGCGTATCCGTCGAGGCGGTAGGCGGCGAGGTTCTCGGCCAGCGCCGCGTTGCTCGCGCGAAACATCACGTAGAGGCGGAGGGGGAGCGCTCCGGCGTCGGCCAGGGCGCGGTAGCCGTCGACGGTGGCGAAATCGGTCCCCGCGTCGTGGAAGGTGGTCACCCCCTTCGACAGGGCCTCCGCCCCGGCCAGTTCAACCACCTGCCGGAACCGGGCCTCGCGCTCCTCGGCCGTGGGCGGCCCCTCGAGCCCGCTGGCCAGTCCGGCGGCGGTCTCGCGGAGGAGGCCGGTGGCCCGACCCGAGGCGTCACGCACGATCGTTCCCCCTTCGGGGTCGGGGGTGGTGTCGTCGATCCCCGCCATCTCCAGGGCGAGCGCATTCACGAAAGCGGCGTGCCCCGACGCGTGGGTGAGGTAGACGGGGTGCTCGGGCGAGACCGCCGAAAGCGCGTCGTGGTGCGGCACGCCGTCGACGTGCGGCTCGGGGGTCGAACTCCACTTCTCCTGGTGCCACCCCCGCCCCCGGATCAGGGTCCCTGCGGGCGCCTCGGCCGCGGCGGCCGCGACCATGTCGACGATCTCCTGCCAGCTGGTGACGGTCGTGAGGTCGAGAATCATGCGGGCGTCGCCGAGCCCGGTGAAGTGTCCGTGCCCCTCGATGAAGCCGGGAATCACCAGGCGGCCCTCCGCGTCGATCACCTCGGTCGAAGCGCCCCGGAAGGCCGCGATCTCGTCGACGCTCCCCACCGCGACGATGCGGCCGTCGCGCATCGCCACCGCCTCGGCCTCGGGGAGGTCGTCGTCGACGGTGACCACGCGGGCATTGGTGACGATCAGCTGAGCCGTCTCGCCATCGGAAGGCTCGGAGCCGCAGGCCGTGACGACGGCGAGGAGGAGCGCGAGGGGGGCGGTACGTCGGATCATGGGTCGGGCCGTGGAGAGAAGTGGAGGGAAGCTACTCTACCCTCTCCCCCCGCTCCGACGCCAGATGGTGGGCCGCGGCGAGGCCGGCGGTCCGCCCGGTGGCCCACGCCCAGGAGAAGTTGTGCCCCCCGATGGGGCCGAAGGCGTCCAGGATCTCGCCGCAGAGGTGGAGTCCCGGGGTAACCCGGCTTTCGAGGGTGGCGAGATCGACCTGGTCGAGGGCAACGCCCCCGCCGGTCACCTCGGCCTTCCGGTACCCTTCGTCGCCGTGCCAGGGGAGGGTCCAGTCGGCGAGGGCCAACGTCAGCGCCCGGCGTTCCTCCCGCCGCAGCCGGGCCACCGCGCGGTCGTGCGGTACTCCTGCCTCGTCCATCAGGAGCCGCACGAGTCGCTCGGGGAGTCGCTCGGCCAGGACCGACTTCACCGATCCGGCGTCTGCCTCGAGCAACCGCTCCTCCCACCCGGCCGCGTCCAGATCGGTCCACTGGACCGCGATACGCCGGGGCGCCCCCTCGCGCGCCGAGACGATGGCGTGGTGCGAGACGTCGAGGACGGCCGGCCCGCTGTAGCCGCGGTGGGTGAAGAGAAACCCGCCCCGGGTGGTGAAGCGGGGGCGCGCCTCCGGCACCCGCACCGTCACCTCGAGCGAGACACCGGCCAGCGCGGCGTGGGCAGGGTCGCCCAGGAGGGGGGTGAGCGCCGGATAGGGGGCGTGGACGGTGTGGCCGAGCGCCTCCACCCACCGCAACCCCGCCCCGTCGCTCCCCGTCGCCGGCACCGAGAGCCCACCGGTGGCCAGGATCACCCGCGACGCTTCCAGCCGCCCCCCACCCGCCTCCTCGACCATCCAGTGCCTGCGCGCCCCCTCGGGTGGGCGAACGGCGGTGACCCGGGTGGAGAAGTGGAACCTCACCCCCTGCCTGCGCGCCCCCGCGACCAGGGCGTCGCGCACGTCGCGGGCCCGATTCGAGACCGGAAAGAGCTTGGCGGATTCGACCTCGAGGGCGAGCGGCACGCCCAGCTCTTCCTCGAAGAAACGCCGCTGCTCGGCGAGGGGCCAGGCGCGAAGAAGCCGCTGCATCGCGCGCGGCGACGAGTCGGTGACGTAGTCCCGCGGACGGGCCACCGCCGGGAGGACGTTGCAGCGCCCGCCGCCGCTGATCAGGATCTTGCGCCCCCCGTCGGCCGTCGTCTCGCAGAGGTCGACGGGGGCCCCCCGCGACGCGGCATGCCAGGCGGCCATGAGGCCTGCGGCTCCCCCTCCGATCACCACGATGGGGCGGGGGTGCCCGGTCGCATCGCGCCCCCTCACCGCGCGCCCATCATCCCGAGAATCCGGTCGCGGCGCCACTCCATCTGTGCCGGCGACCGGGTCGGGTTCGACGTGAGCGGGTGCGGGAGGGTCGCGGCGAGCGTGGCCGCCTGCCACCGGTCCAGACGGGAGGCCCCCACCCCGAAGTAGTGACGACTCGCCGCCTCCACCCCGAAGATGCCCGGGCCCAGTTCGACCGTGTTGAGGTAGAGCTCGAGAATGCGGTCCTTGTCGAGGAACCACTCGAGTCGCTGCGCGACCACGAACTCGCCCACCTTGCGGCGGAGTGAGCGCTCGGGGGTGAAGTAGAGGTTCTTGGCGAGCTGCTGCGCGATCGTGCTCCGCCCCTTCACCTCGGTGCGCTGGTCCCACCCCCGCCGCGCCGCCCGGAGCGCCGCTGCCCAATCCGCGGGACTGAACCACGAGAAGGGGACTCCCCCGTCGTACTCGAGCTCTTCGGCGAGCGCGAGCCAGTCGACCCCGCTGTGGGTGTGGAAGCGCTGGTCCTCGGCCAGGATCACCGCGCGGGAGAGCTCGGGCGCCATCCGGGCGAGCGGCACCCACTCGTGGCGGATTTCCACCTCTTCCCCCTTCCGGGCGGCCTCCTCGATCCTATACTTCATGAATGAAGTCGTGTCCGGGTCGCTCCACTTCAAGGCGATGGGCCAGGGAAGGAGCAGCCAGCCCAGCAGCGGCAGTCCGATCCCCACCACAAGCGCCCCGATGACGATACGCCTGAACGTGCAGTTCCGTCGTTTCATGAGGGGGAATCTACCCATCCTTCCCCCCGCATGACGAGCGTGCTCGTTCTCGACCTCCTCCGGGTGGCCGTCGGGCTCGTCGTCCTCACGGTCGGCGCAGACTTCCTGGTGCGGGGGGCGTCGGCCCTGGCGACCCGACTCGGGGTCCCACCCCTCGTGGTCGGCCTTACCGTGGTCGCCTTCGGCACGTCGGCCCCCGAGCTCGCCGTGAGCCTGGGCGCGGGACTGAGCGGCAGACCCGACGTCGCGATGGGCAACGTGGTGGGGAGCAACATCTTCAACGTGCTCCTGATCCTCGGCGTCGCCGCCCTGGTCCGCCCCCTCACCGTGCGACGCCAACTCGCCCGCTTCGACGTGCCGGTGATGGTGGGCGTGGCCATGCTCCCCCTCGTCATGGGGTGGGACGGCGCGGTGTCGAGGCTCGAGGGTGCGGCGCTGGTCGCCCTCCTCATCGGATACCTCGCCGTGCTCTTCCGCCTCGCGCGCCGCGGCGAGGTCGCCGTCGCGGCGCCGGTCCTCGACGACGGGGGTGGCGCGTCGATTCCACGCCAGATCCTCCAGATCGTCGGAGGACTCGTCTTCCTGGTCGTCGGGGCCAACGCCCTGGTCGACGGGGCCACCGCGCTGGCGCGCGCGGCGGGGGTCAGCGAACTCGTGGTCGGTCTCACCGTCGTGGCCGCCGGCACGTCACTCCCCGAGCTGGCGACCTCGATCGTTGCCACGCTGCGGGGTGAACGCGACCTCGCCGTCGGCAACGTCGTGGGCAGCAATATCTTCAACGTGCTCGCCGTCCTCGGGATCAGCGCGCTGGTGGCCGACGGCCTCGCCGTCGCCCCCGGGCTGCTGACCTTCGACATCCCGGTGGTGATCGGAATCAGCCTGATCTGCCTTCCCGTCTTCATGATCGGGTCGTCGATCACCCGCCTCGAAGGGGGAATCTTCGTGGCCTACTACGTGCTCTACACGACCTGGCTGGGACTGGACGCCTCGAGCCACCCCCTCCGGGAGGAGTTCGGTGCGGCCGTCCTGGGCGGCGTCATGCCGTTCACCCTGGTCGTGGCGGCCGCGGTCTGGTGGAAGGGGCACCGCGGGGCGACGGAGCCACCGCCCCACGCCCCTCCGACGGCGGGGTGAGCGCCCGATCGGCGACAGGGGGGCTCACCCTCCCGCGGCGGCCCTCCCCTCGGCCTCGTCGACGGTGGCGAGGAGGAGTCCCCCGATCACGAAAAAGCCGAGGATCGTGGCCATGCCCCACCGCTGCGAGCCCGTGAGCTGCGTGACGACGCCCAGGAGGAGCGGCCCCAGGAAGGCGATCGCCTTTCCCGAGAAGGCGTAGAAGCCGTAGAACTCCGTCTCCTTCTCGGGGGGGACGAAGCGCCCGAGGAGGGAACGGCTCGCCGCCTGGTTCGGTCCGACGAAGAGCCCGACCCAGAGCCCCGCCAGGTAGAGGCTCGCCTTCGTATCGGCGGTGACGGCCCAGAGTCCCCCGAGAAAGAGGCCGGCCAGGGTCACGAAGAGGGTGCGCCGGCCACCGATCCGATCATCCAGGAAACCCATCGCCCAGGCGCCCACCCCGGCGGTGACGTTGAGGGCGAGTCCCCAGTACATCACTTCGGTGAGGGTGAACCCGAAGGTCTCGGCAGCGAAGATCGGACCGAAGGCGAAGATCGTGACCAGCCCGTCGTTGTACACCATCCGCGCGACCAGCAGCCGCACGATCTGCCGGTAGCGGCGCAGATCCCGGAAAGTGGCACCGAGCTGCGCGAACGCTCCCTGCACGAGCGCGCCGAGCGGAGGGCGGGGAGACACCGGGCGCGGTTCCTTCACCCAGAGGAACATCGGCAGGCTCAGCACTCCGAACCAGACGGCCACCAGGAGGCCCGTGGCGCGGATCGGTTCTCCGCTCGCGGCGTCGAGACCGAACAGCGGCGGATCGGGAAGGACGAGCAGCACGAGGGCCAGCGCCATCGCCACCAGTCCGCCGAGGTAGCCGAGGGCCCATCCGTACCCCGACACCCGTCCGATGCGGTCCGGGGGGGCGATCTCGGGGAGGTAGGAGTTGTAGAAGACCCCGGAGAGTTCGTAGGCGACGTTGCTCACGATGAAGAAGGTGAGCGCGAGTGCCACGTCGCCGGGGCCGGGAAAGTAGAGGCCGGCCACCCCCACCACGGCCACCGCCGTCGTCGCGATGAGGAGGGGGCGCCGCAGCCCTCCCCGGTCGGCGAGCGCCCCGAGGATCGGCGAGAGGAGCGCCACGATGATCGCCGTCACCGTCACCCCCCGGGACCAGAGGGCGGTCCCGATGATGCCGTCCGGCGCGATCTCCTGCGTGAAGTAGACCGCGTAGATGAAGGTGACGATCAGCGTCGTGTACGCCGAGTTGGCGAAGTCGTAGATCGCCCACCCGTGCACGGCACGCCTGGCGTCCCGCTCCGGAATCATGGTGAAGGGAACCCCTCTGGAGTGAGTGACGGTCGCGGAGAGTAGACGCCGGCCGGCGCGATGTCCACCGGCAGACTGCGGCGGGGGCGGGCGGCAGGCGCGGGCGGCCGGGGCCCGGCATTCGGTGGGGGCGCCGCGTCCGCGCCCACGCATCGCCCGCGCCGAGTTGGCCCCCGCGAGCGCCTCGGGTATTCTTCGGGGCGCCTCTCTCTTCCCCCCACGCCGGAGCGCCGAACCGTGACCCCCAATCGCATTCGTGGCCGAACCGTCCTCGTGACCGGCGCCACCGCCGGCATCGGGGAGGCGTGCGCCCGCACCTTCGCCGAGGCGGGGGCCCGCGTGGTGATCACCGGCCGCCGCAGCGCGCGGCTCGAAGCCCTCGCCGCCGAGCTCCGCTCCACCCATGAGACCGAGGTGTGGACGGCGACCCTCGACGTGCGGGACCGCGCCGCGGTGGAGGCCCTCCGCGACCACCTCGCGAGTGACGGGGTCCGCCCCGACGTCCTGATCAACAACGCGGGGAAGGCCCGCGGCCTCGACCCCCTCCAGGCGGGCGATCCCGACGACTGGGACGAGATGATCGACACCAACGTCAAGGGACTCCTCTGGGTCACCCGCGCCTTCCTGCCGGCGATGATCGCCGCCGACCACGGGCACATCGTCAACATCGGGAGCACCGCCGGGCACTGGACGTATCCGGCGGGGAATGTCTACGCCGCCACGAAGCACGCGGTGGCCGCCCTCACCGAGGGGCTGAGCATGGATCTGCTCGGCACGCGGGTCCGCGTCTCGAGCGTCGACCCCGGGCTGGTCGAGACGGAGTTCAGTGAGGTGCGCTTCCACGGCGACCGCGAGCGGGCCGCCACGGTCTACCAGGGGTACACGCCGCTTTCCCCGGGCGATGTGGCCGACGCCGTGCGCTACGTCGTCAACGCCCCTGCGCACGTCGACGTCTTCTCGCTCGTCCTGATGCCCACCGCCCAACGGCACGTCACGATGGTCCACAAGACCGAAGACCCGGAACAGCGGCCCCGGTGAGTCCTTCCCAGACCCGCCCGGGGACCATCGTCTTCGCCCTCTGGCTCCTGGTCTTCTCGGCCTCGAGCCAGATCATGATCATCGCTCCGATCCTTCCCCAGATCGGGGCCGAGCTGGGAGTGAGCGACGCCGTCCTCGGAACCCTGGTCTCGGCCTACGCCCTCATGGTCGGGGTCTTCGCCATCATCGCGGGACCGATCTCCGACAAGATCGGGCGGCGCAAGATCCTGCTACTCGGGACGGGGACGATGACGGTGGCGCTGATCATGCACAGCTTCGTCCAGGGATACTTCTCGTTTCTCGGCGTGCGCATCTTCGCGGGGATGGCGGGGGGAGTGCTGAGCGGGGCGGCCGTCGCCTACGTCGGGGACTACTTTCCCTACAACCGACGCGGGTGGGCCACCGGGTGGATCATGAGCGGGGCCGCCTTCGGGCAGATCATCGGGATCCCGCTGGGGGTGGTGATCGCCGACCGCCTGGGGATCCTCGCCCCCTTCTCGGTCTTCGCGCTCACCATGGGCCTGACGTGGTTTCTCGTCTGGTTCAAGGTGCCCCAACCCGACGTGCAGCGGTCCGAGGGACGGCTGACGATCCGGGGCGCGCTGCAGGACTACCTGGCGATGCTGGCGCGTCCCGAGATCGCATGGTCGTCGGTCGCCTTCTTCCTGATGTTCCTCGGGGTGTCGCTCTACGTGGTGTACTTCCCGACCTGGCTGGAGCGCTCCTTCGCCGACGCGACCCCCAACGGCATCGCTGCCCTCTTCTTCGTCGGCGGGATCGCCAACGTCTTCACCGGACCGCAGGCGGGGCGGCTCTCGGACCGGGTCGGGCGGAAGGCCATCATCCTCACCGCCTGCGTCGGGCTCTCGATCGTGATGGCCCTCACCCCGGTGGTGACCACCTCCTTCCGGATGGCCTACCCCGTCTTCTTTCTGACGATGGTTCTGGTGGCGATGCGGATCTCGCCCTTCTCGGCGCTCCTCACCGCCCTCGTCACCGATCACCGCCGGGGCGCCCTCATGAGCCTCACTGTCGCGCTCGGGCAGGTGGGCTTCGCCTTCGGGGGGGCGATTGCCGGGCCGCTCTTCGCCGGGCGCGGCTACGGAAGCAACGCCGCCCTCGCCGCCCTCTCGGTGCTCGGAATGGGACTCATCGTCTGGTTCTTCGTTCCCGAG
>CAYORZ010000050.1:0-9364 GCA_964406485.1 uncultured Gemmatimonadaceae bacterium
AGCCTCCCTGACCCGGACGGTCCGGGGTCGGGTTCAGGACCCGGCCCAACGGCAGCCAGGCGTCCATCGTGTTCCAGTAGATGACGTTGTCGTTGGTCTCGGGCTCGAGCATGTGCCCGATGAGCCGGCCGCGCATCTGGCCGGTTCGCACGATGTAGCTCCCGGCGGGGAACTCCACCGTGCGCGTGAGGGGCTGATCGGCGACCTCGAGTCGCACGGCCCCGGCGTGGTTGTAGGCCTGCTCGAAGGTCACGCCCTCGATGACGTACGAGTCGACCTCGACCTCGACCGCGCGGGTCAGCGTCTCGACGGTGATGCTGTTGCGCCGGAGCATGGCGACGGCGTCGACCGCGTCACGCGGAAGGATGTACGCGTAGGGCAGCGGACGCGTCTTCAGGACCACCGGACGCGTCATCAGGGAGTCGTTGGTGACCTGCACGGCCTCCAGTTCCCCGGTTTCCTCGTTGCGGACGCCGATCTCGTAGGTGATGGTGCGCGGCTGCGGGGCGTACTCCATCTCGATCACGACCTCGCCCTCGGCACGCTGACCCATCTCGATCGTCTCGCGGCGGGCCCGCTCGACCGCCCCCATCACTTCGGCGGGGTTCTCCGCGGCGAAGCGCAGGACCGACTCGTAGGCGATGATCCCCGCTTCGACGCCCGGACGCATCTCCTGCCACGGCGGCGACTCGAAAAGGATCCCGATGGTGTTGATGAAGCCGCTGTAGTTGCGTCCGATGCGCGCGTCGTACCCGCCCCCGTCCCACCGGGTCTCGGTGCCGCGGGTGTAGTACCACGACTTGTACCCCTCGGCTTCGACGTCGCGGTCGATGCGGGGAAAGATCCGCTCGTCACAGAGCTGGGTCAGCCGCTGGTCGGGCTGGGCGTGCGAGGGGCACTGGTAGGTGATGTGGTAGGGAAACGAGCCGCCATTGTGCCCGTCCACCAGGATGTGCGGCGACCACGCGTCGACCACGTTGTAGGCGTAGTTCGTGAGCGCCGGCTGCTCCCGCTTCACCCAGTCGCGGTTCATGTCGATCCCCCACGAGTTGCCGCGGGTCCCTCGCTCGGTCGCCTCGAAGCCGTCCGGATTGATCTGGGGCGCGACCACGAGCACCACGTCGTCGAGCGCCTCCCAGGCGGGAGTCCCCGGCGTCACCAGGTCCCGCATGAAGATGAGGAGGGACTCCCGAAGGGTGCGCTCCCCGCCGTGCACGTTGGCGTTGAAGACCAGCACGGGCCGCCCGAGCGCCCACGCCTCGGCGGGCGTGCTCACGAGGGGGCGGCTGAAGATGGCGTACGGAATCTCGCGACCCTGGTGCGTCTCTCCGTAGCTGCCCAGCCACATGTCGGGCGACGAGGCCCGCAGGTCCTCGAGGTACGCCATCATGTCGTCGTACGGCGTGTACTGCGTGAAGCCGGAGTCCTCGGCGGGAGTGGTGAGCTGCTGCTGACCCGCAACCGGTGCGGAGAGCAGAAGCAGGCTGAAGGCCGCAGACGCGACCGGTGTGAAGATGCGGCGTCGAAGCACCTGACGAACTCCTTGGAATGATGGATGGAGGGGGAGTCGTGATCGGATCGAGGATCCCATACACCCGACACCAGCCGGCAGGATCCCGTTGAGAAGGGGAGGCCCCCGGGGTGGCGCGCCGACGCACCACCCCTCCGGGGAAGTGTCGCGACGGGACCACATCGTCGGCCGCCCCCCGACCGGAACGTCGCCGCCCGATGCGGTGATCGGAAGCGCCCCCCTGCGGCACGCTTCTTCCCCCCCCGTAGCGGGGTCGACATCCACCGGGACCAGGAGGGAGGGGGCATGACGAGGCGCAGGGAACGGGCGCACGGCGAGGGGGGGCGCGGCCGGGGGTGGATCGCGACTGCCCGCATGCTCGCCCTCACTGCGCTCATGGCCGCCGCCATCGTCCCGACCGTCTTCCTGCTCCTTCCGCTGCCGGAGGGGGCCGAGGGGATCACCCTCTGCCTGCCCGGAATCGGGCCGATGCAGCAGTTCGCGGCAGGACTCGACGAAGACGTCGAGGAGCTCGTCCACATCCACGAACGGATCCACGCCGAGCAGTGTCGCCGGCTGGGCTCCCTCGCGTTCGCCCGCGCCTACCTGCGCGACGAGGGGATGCTTACGCTCGAGGCCGAGGCGTTCTGCGCCGAAGCCCACACCCTCGCCCTGAGGGGGCACGACACCCGGTCGTGGGTATCGCGCATCGTCGAGGCCCTCTACCACGACTACCCCCATGCCGGGCGCGTGGGGTACCCCGACATCGTCCGGATCGTGCAGGAGTGGTGCCCGACGACCGCAGGCGCTAGTCCCCGGCCTCGAGAAGCGCCCGCTCGACCCTTTCCCACCGCGCCATCTGTGACTCCAGGCGGTCGGTGAGCTCGCTCCGCTCGGCCTCGAGGGCCGCCACCTCATCCGGGGTCGAGCGCTCGTAGAAGTCGGGCTGGCAGAAGAGGGCGTCGATCGCTTCCAGCCGATCCTCGGCCTCGCTGATCCGCGCGGTCACCCGGTCACGCTCCTCTTCCCACTCCCGACGCTGGCGGGCACTCGATGGTCCCCCTCGGCCCGACCTCCGCCCCGTCGACGACTCCTTCCGGCGGCCGTCCCCGCGCGCGCTCCCCTTCCGTGGGCGGTCGGCCCCCCCGCCGGCGTCGCCCTTCCGCTTCCGCGCCTCGAGCACGACGGCATCGGCGTCGAGGTGGTCGTCTCCCGACGCCTGCAGATACTCGTCGTAGCTGCCCGGGTAGTCGCGGATCCCGTCGGCCCGGATCTCGACCACCCGGTCGGCCAGCTGACTCACGAACCACCGGTCGTGCGAGACCACGATCAGCGTACCCTCGAAGCGCTGGAGTCCGTCGACCAGCGCCTCGATCGATTCCATGTCGAGGTGGTTCGTCGGCTCGTCCAGCACGAGCACATTGGGGCGTTCGAGGGCGATGCGGGCGAAGATCAGGCGAGCGGCCTCACCCCCCGAGAGGGCGCCGATCCGCTTCTCGCCCTCGTCACCGCTGAAGAGCATCATCCCGAGCTGGCCCCGCACGAAGCCGCGGTCCTTTCCCGGACAGTAATCCCAGAGCCACTCCTCGATGGTGCGCTCCGTCTCGGTGAGCTGCTCCTGGTGGTCCTGGGCGAAGTAGCCGACGTGCGTCTCGTGTCCCCACTCCACCTCGCCGGCGTCGGGGAGCGTCTCGCCCACCGCGATGCGCAGCAGGGTGGACTTCCCGATCCCGTTCGGGCCGATGATCGCCACCCGGTCACCCCGCCGGATCTCGAGATCCACGCCGTGCAGGACCATCTGGTCGTCGTACGACTTCCGGACCCCCTCCAGCGCGAGCACCTCCTTCCCGCTCGGCCGCCGGGCCTCGAAGCGGAACTTCGGGTAGCGCCGCGAGCTCCCCGGCAGCGTCTCCAGCTCGCCCGCCTTCTTCTCGATCATCCTCAGTTTCGACTGCGCCTGGCGCGCCTTGCTCGCCTTCGCCCGGAAGCGGTCCACGAAGAGCTGGTGGTGCGCGATCTCCTTCTCGCGACTCTCGATCTCCTTCTCGCGCCGCTCGCGTTCCTCGTGCTTCGCCTCGACGAAGCGGGTGTAATTGCCCTTGTAGAGGGTCACCGTCTCGTAGTCGACGTCGAGGATCCGCGTGGCGACGTTGTCGAGAAAGCGGTGGTCGTGCGAGATCACCACGACCGGCCCCGCGAAGTCGGCGAGGAAGGTCTCGAGCCAGCGGATCGACAGGATGTCGAGGTGGTTCGTGGGCTCGTCGAGGAGGAGCGCGTCGGGTGCCGCAGCGAGGACCTGCGCGAGGAGCACCCGCAACTTGAAGCCGCCCGAGAGGATCGAGAGAGGCTCGCGGTGCACGTCGGCCGGAATCCCGAGCCCCTCGAGGATCCGGGCAGCGCGCGCCTCGGCGGTGTAGCCATCGTGGAGCTGGACCGTCTCTTCCAGCGCCGAGAAGCGGTCCGCGTCGAAGGGCGCGTCGGGGTTCGCCTCGGCCGCCTGCAGCAGCTGCTCCTTCTCCGACATCGCCTGCCAGAGTTCGGGATTGCCCATGAGGGCGACCCCCAGGATCTCTTCGTCGTCATGGAGGAACTGATCCTGGCGCAGGACTCCGAGCCGGACGTCCTTCGGGATCGAGACGCTCCCCTCCGACGCCTCCTGATCCCCCGCGAGGATTCCGAGGAGGGTGGTCTTGCCCGAGCCGTTCGCCCCGACCAGGCCGTAGCGCTGTCCGGGATCGAGCTGGAACGAGGCGCCCGCGAAGAGGGTGCGGTCGCCGAAGGACTTGCCGAGATTCGAGACGGAGATCATGGGCGGGAAATCTACACGAGCGGGCGGGTACGGCTGTAGTACCCCCCGGCCCGTGGATGCTCCGATCCGCCGTCAGCCCCCGTTCCCGAACCCGGACGCCTGATGCTCACCTCCGCGAAGTCCCCCCTCCTCGCCGCCTCCCTCCTCGTCGCTGTTCTCCTCCCGCTCGGTGGCTGCTCCACGATCCCGGGCATGGGTGGGGGCGGAAGCCACGCCCAGAGCGCCGACACCGTGGTGGTCGTGGCATACAACATCCGCCACGGCCGCGGAATGGACGACCGGGTCGACCTCCGGCGGATCGCCGCGGTGATCGAGGCGGAGCAGCCCGACTTCGTCACGCTCCAGGAGGTGGATCGGGGCACGCGTCGGGTGGACGGCGATGACCAGGCGCGCACCCTGGGCTCGCTCCTCGGGATGCACCACGCCTACGGGCGCTTCATGGACTACGACGGGGGCGAGTACGGGATGGCGGTGCTCTCGCGGTGGCCGATCGTGAACGTCGTCAACGAGCGGCTTCCCGACGGCGACGAGCCGCGCACGGCACTCAAGGTGCGGGTGCGCTCCCCCGACTCCGGGCAGGAGCTCGTGATCGTGGGCGTGCACCTCTACCGGACCGAGCGGGAGCGCCTCGCCCAGGCCGAGCGGCTCATCGCCTCGCTGGCCGACGAGGAGCGCCCGGTCATCATCGCCGGCGACCTGAACTCCACCCCGACCGACCCGGTCCTCGACCGCTTCGCCACCGAGTGGCAGGTGCTCTCGAAGGGGCGCGACCGCCTCACCTACCCCTCCGACGAGCCGCGCACCGAGATCGACTACATCATGATCCGGCCCGCCCGCAGCTTCTACCTGCTCGAGCACTGGCTCCTCGACGAGGCGGTGGCCTCCGACCACCGCCCCCTCGTCGCCGAACTCATCGTGCGTCCGACGCGCTGACGCCGCCGGGGCCGCAGGGGCGGGAGGCGGGGGGCGGCGCGGGCACCCCGCACGGAAAGGGGGCGGAGAAGCCCGGTCGGCTTCCCGCCCCCTTCGGCATCACGCGCGAGGGCCGGCGGCCACGTTGTCCGTGCGCCGCCGGCCTTCACGCAGGCGTCAGCGCACCCGGTAGAAGCGGTTGCGCTCGTACTCGTTGTAGGGGAGGACCCGTGTGACCGGCAGCTCCGGCTGCTCGAGCACCCGGATCATCGGGACCTGCTGCCGCCGGTTCATCATCTGCTCGGCGCGCTCCCGCATCCGGTCGAGCTGCTCCTCGGTGTACGTCGAGGGATCCCTCCCGATCATCATGGTCGCAATCGCCTCGTCGACGCTCCCGGGCGTCACCTGAACGATGTGGTCGGCCCACCCCCAGGTGATCAGGTTGTCGTCGGTCTCGGGCTCCATCAGGTAGGTGATGAGGTTGCCGCGGGACTGCGCGGTGGGGATCCAGAACCACCCCTCCACCGCGTCGACCGTCTCGCTTTCCTTCACGACGTCGACCGACTTCAGGTAGTGGCCCTGGAAGTAGCTGTCGTTCCGGACCGCCGTGGCGTAGTAGACCTCCGCCGGGATCGAGACCTCGTCGAAGAAGCGGTAGACGGCAATGTCGTGGTCGAGCAGGAGGGGAACGATCGCCGCCATCGAGGGCGGGAGCAGGTAGCCGACAGGGCGCGTCGTGGTCCGCGTCGGGGTCCACTCGAGATAGACCGGAACGTTCTGGAGGGAGTAGCCGCCGGGGGCGTCCTGGTCGGGCATCCAGACCGGCTCCGTACCCCGCGACCCCAGTTCGTACTCGAGGACCACGGGGTCACCGCCCGTCACTCCGGCGAGGCGCGCCCGCTCGCGCGCGCCGTTCGTCACCGCCCGGATCTGCTCCCGCTGCTCGGCCGCCGCCCGGAGGATCGCCGTGGTGGCGAGCACCCCGCCGCGGACCTGGTGGTAGTAGCGCTCCTCCTGGGGGATCGCCTCGACGGTGCCGTCACGCCGGACCCGGTGCGAGTTGGAGGGCGTCTCCAGCAGGATCCCGATGGAGTTCGTGAGTCCCGTGTAGACGTGGTGCTTGCGCGGCTCCACCGAAGTCGAACCCCACCCCCGCACGCCGTCGATCGTGGTCACACCGGAGTAGTCGAAGGCCACGTAGTCCTCCGCCTCGACGGCCGCCCGGATCATCGGGAAGATGTGCTCGTACGGATACGCCCGCAGTTCGTCGTCGGCCGCGGGGTTGAGCGTGCCCTGGTAGGTGATCACGTAGGGGGCCGAGCCGCCGTGGTGGCCGTCGACGTGAATGTCGGGCGTCCATTCGTTCAGCACGCTGGTGACCATCGCCTGGATTTCCTGGGACTCCAGCTTGAGGTAGTCCCGGTTCATGTCGTACCCCGCCTCGTTCGTCCGCCGGCGGACCTCACCCCCGTCGGGATTCACGAGCGGTACGGCGAGCACGATGACGTCGTCCAGGAGGGGACGCAGTTCGCCGAGCACGAGTTCCCGGGCCACCAGCTGGACGGATTCCTTTGGCGACACCTCGCCCCCGTGCACCGAGGGCGCCAGGAAGACGATGGTCTTGCCCGACCGCAGGGCGTCCTGCGGCGTCGTGATCATCGGGTCGGCGATCACGATCAGCGGCTGCTGGCGGCCGAGAAGGGTCTCGGTCAGCGGCTGCATGGTGACGAGTTCGCTCATGCGGTCCAGCTCGTACCAGAACTCCATGAGCGGTTCGTACGGGGTCGGCCCGGCCCTGAAGTCGTTCATCTCCTGCCACGTCTGCGGCAGGGTCTGAGCGGTGAGGGGGGCCGCGAACGCCAGCAGGGCGGCGCACAGGGTGAGGAGTCGACGGGTCATGGTCTCAGGTCGTCCAGGGGTCGAATATCGGGTGGAGCGAATCGCCATGATGGGGCGAAGCGCGCGCCGCCGCCACCCCGTTACCCCCAGCGAGCGCCCCGACCCCGCCCTCACACCAGTACCGCTACCGCCTTCACCCGGGCCACGACCTCCTGGCCGACCGCGAGTCCGAGGTGGCGCGCCGAGCGGGTGGTGACGCGGGCGACGAGGGGAGTCCGCGCGCCGTCGTCGCCTCGCGCCGCCAGCCGCACGAGGGTCTGCCCCTCGACCTCGCCCGCCCCGAGACCGACGACGACGAGGGGAAGCTGGTTGAGGAGCGAGGAGTGCGGATCGACCTCCATCCCGAGACTCACGTCGCCGGCCAGGACCCGGAGGCGAAGCGCGCTTCCCACCGGCGCCGGCGCCACCCCGTCGCCGTGCCCGGCGCTCACCCAGAGCTCACCCCAGGGCGACGTGACCCGGAGGAGGTGATCGGCCGCGACCCGTTCCACCACCCGGCCGTCTGCGACCACCCCCGCCTCGCTCCCCCGCGTGCGCAGGAAGGCGGTCGAGGCGACCACCTGCGCCAGGGGGCCCGCGTCGCGCAGGCGCCCCTCGTGGATCCACAGCATCCGGTCACCGATCCGCTGCGCCTCGTCGAGCGCGTGGGTGACATGCAGATGCGGAAGCCCGTACCGCGTCGCCATCCCGAGCAGGAGCGACATGAGTTCGCGGCGGGCCGGTTCGTCGAGAGCCGAGAGCGGCTCGTCGAAGAGAAGCACCCGGGGGCGCCTCACGAGTGCCCGCCCGAGGGCGACCCGCTGCCGCTCACCCCCCGAGAGGCCCTCCGTACGCCGCCCGAGGAGGGGGCGGAGGGCCAGCCCCTCGACCACTTCGTCGAAGTCCGGCCCCGGGCCCGTGGCGCGCCGGGCGCCGTAGCGCAGATTGTGTTCGACGTCGAGGTGCGGAAGCAGATTTGCAAACTGGAATACGAATCCTGTTTCGCGTTTATGGGGAGGACGTTGGATCTGCTGCGCGGTGTCGAGCCAGGTCGCGCCGCCCACCACGATGCGTCCTTCGGCCGGCTCCAGCCCCGCAATCGCCCGGAGGAGGGTGCTCTTGCCTGCCCCCGACGCCCCGAAGACGACCGTGGTCCCGACCGGCGCAGTGAAGGCGACGTCGAGGTGGAACGCCCCCCGACGCGCCTCCACCTGCGCCTCGACGACCCGCTCGCTCACAGGCGCGGCGCCGCGAAGCGGCGGCCCAGGAAGTAGACGGTCAGCAGCACAACGAACGAGAAGACGAGCAGCCCGGCCGCCAGGGTGTGCGCCGACCCGAAGTCCAGCGCTTCCACATGGTTGTAGATCGCCGTCGACACGACCTGCGTCCGCCCCGGGATGTTGCCCCCGATCATCAGCACGACGCCGAACTCCCCGACCGTGTGCGCGAACGAGAGCACCGTCGCGGTGAGAAAGCCCGGGCGCGCGAGGGGAAGCACGACGGTGCGGAAGCGATCGAAGGGAGACGCCCCCAGGGTGGCCGCCGCCTCGAGGGGGCCGTCGCCGATCGCCAGGAAGGCGTTCTGGAGCGGCTGCACCACGAAGGGGAGGGAGTAGATCATCGACCCGATCACCAGCCCCGGAAACGAGAAGACGAGACGGTCGCCCCCCAGGGCGGCCCACACGGCACCCAGCGGCCCCGTCGGGGCGAGGAGGATCAGGAGGTAGAAGCCGAGGACGGTCGGAGGCAGGACAAGAGGAAGCGCAGTGACCGCCTCCACCGCCGGCCGGAGGCGGGAGCGGGTCCGGGCGAGCCACCAGGCGAGGGGCGTGCCCACCACCAGGAGGAGCGCGGTGGTCGTCGCCGCCAGCCGGAGGGTGAGGAGGACCGCGGCGCCATCAGACGACATCGCCATCGCCCTCCACCTCGTACCCGGCCGCCCGGATCATGGCCCGCGCCTCGGGCGTGCGCAGGAACGCCAGGAAGGCTGCCGCGGCCTCGTTTTCCTCGCCCGCACGGAGGAGGACGGCCTCCTGCCGGAGGGGAGGGTGGAGGGAGTCGGCGACGAGGCGCACCGTTGCCGGGGGCTCGCCGATCGTCTGGGCGCGCGCGACGAAGGCGGCGTCGACCGCTCCGCTCTTCGCGAATTGCAGACTCTGACCCACCGAGAGGGCGATCGCACCGTCCATGCCGGCAAGTCCCCACTTCTCGAGCGCCGCCGCGGCCGCCGCCCAGTAGGGGGCGACCCGGGGGTC
>CAYORZ010000051.1:0-9356 GCA_964406485.1 uncultured Gemmatimonadaceae bacterium
GTGCCTCGATCCCGCGTTCCGCGCCGACGAAGAAGGGGCGCACCGTGGGTCGCTCGGCCACCAGCGCCTCGGCAAGGGCGAGGGCCGGGTAGAGGTGTCCCCCCGTTCCGCCCCCGGCAAACACCACCACCTCGGTCGCCTCATGCATGGACCCCCCGTGCGCCGCGTCCCCCCGGCAGCCGGTGGCCGTCGCGCGCCAGATCGCCCGCCCGCCGCCGGCTCTCGTACTCCGGCCGCCAGTCGCGATCCGTCTCGCGGGCGATGGCGATCAGCATCCCGACCGCCGCCAGCGTCACCACGAGGTTCGTGCGCCCGTACGACATCAGGGGAAGCGCGAGGCCCGTCGTGGGGAGGAGTCCCACCCCGACCATCATGTGCAGGACGGCGTGCAGGCCGAAGAGGTTGGTGAGCCCCAGGGCGAGCAGCTGGCCGAAGAGGTCGGGCGCGCGGCGGGCGATGCGGAAGCCGACGACGATGAAGGTCATGTAGAGGGCCACCACCAGCGCGATCCCCAGAAAGCCCCACTCCTCACCGATCATCGCGAAGATGAAGTCGTTGTGGGGCTCGGGGAGGAAGGCGTACTTCTGCTGCCCGTTGCCGAAGCCGCGTCCCGTGAGTCCCCCCGAACCCAGGGCGATGAGCGACTGGTAGAGCTGGTACCCCGCCCCGGCCTGGTCCGACGCCGGATCGAGAAACGCCTCGATGCGGGCGAGGCGGAAACCCGACGCGAGCTGCATCGCGACCACGGGGAGCGCGAGGGCGGCGAGAAAGGCGAAGTGCGCGATCCGGCCCCCCGCAGCGAAGACCATCAGCGCCGCCACGGTGCCGATCAGGAGCGCGGTCGAGAGGTTGGGCTGCAGCAGGATCGGGATCAGCACCACCCCCCAGATCAGGAGGAAGGGCGCGAGTCCCCTCCCCAGGCTGCGAAACTCTCCCTGCTTGCGCACGGCGAGCATCGCCGTCCAGGTGATCACCGAGATCTTCGCCAGGTCGGACGGCTGGAAGAGGATCCCGAGGTCGAGCCAGCGGCGCGCCCCGTTGGCCTCGTGGCTGATCCCCTGCGTGAAGGGGAGGATCACCAGGAGGAGGAGGACCACGCTCACCCAGAGCATCGGCCAGGCGAGGGGCTCCCACAGCCGGTACGGGAACCGCCCGCAGACGACGAGGGCCACCAGCCCCACGGCCGCCCCCGTCGCCTGGCGGAGCACGTAGTAGTGGTCGGGAAGCCCGGCCTGCTGCGCCATGAAGACGCTCGCCGAATAGAGGGTGACGAGCCCGAACGAGAGCAGGAGGAGGGTGATGCCGAAGAGGGCCGGCCCCTCCCACCCCCGTCCGAGTCCCGCATCGGGGAGCGCCACGCGCTTCGTCACCAGGTCGATCGGCCGCCGGTCACGCATCACGCCGCCTCCCGGGCCAGGGCCGTGAAGCGACGACCGCGCGCCTCGTAGTTCTCGAATTCGTCGAACGACGAGGTGGCCGGGCTGAGGAGCACCCACACCCCGGCCTCGGCCAGGGCCCGCGCGCGGGCGACGGCGCCGGCGAGGTCGGCGGCCTCTTCCACGGCCAGCCCCTCGACCTCGCGAAGACGGGCGGCGAAGCGCGGACCCACCGCGCCGAAGCAGATGACGCGGCGCACCGTCGCCGGAAGGAGCGCCGCGAGCGGATCGAGCGATTCGCCCTTGTCGAAGCCCCCCAGAAGCAGGATCAGCGGCGCCCCGGCGCTCGTCACCGCGCTCACCGTCGAGGCCACGTTGGTCGCCTTGCTGTCGTTCACCCACACCACGCCGTGCCGTTCGGCCACCGGCTCCATCCGGTGCGGGAGGGGGGTGGCGGTGCGCAGGCCCCGGGCGATCGCCTCTGCCGGCACGCCGACGAGGCGCGCGGTGAGTGCGGCGGCGAGGGCGTTGGCGACGTTGTGGCGCCCGAGGAGCGGGAGTTCCGCAATCGAGAGCAGCGGCTCCTCGGGGCCGTCGTCGATGCGCAGGGTGAGCTGGTCGCCGCTCAGGTAGGCGGCCACGCCCCCGGTGCGGGTGAGGCTCACCCGGTAGCGACGCCCCGGCCGCCCGGCCGCGAGCGCCTCGACTTCGGGCTGGTCGGCGAGCACCCACCGACTCCGCTCGTCCGCGCGGTCGAAGAGGTGGGCCTTGTCGGCCCAGTAGTCGGCCACGCTCTCGTACCGGTCCAGATGGTCGGGAGCCAGGTTCGTGACGACCCCGATCGCGGGCGCCAGCTGCTCGGTGGCCGCCAGCTGGAAGGAACTCACCTCGAGCACGTACCAGGCGGGCGGCGGGTCGAGGAGCGCGAGGGTCGAGGCCGCGGGGGCCAGTCCCCCTCCGACATTTCCTCCGACGGCAGCCCGCACCCCGCCCTCGCGCAGGAGGTGGGCGAGGAGGAGCGTCGTGGTCGTCTTGCCGTTGGTGCCGGTGACGGCGATCAGTGGACCGCGGTAGAACCGTGCGGCGTAGTCGGGTTCGGAGACCCACCGACGCCCCCGCTCGGCGAGCGCCGCGAGCACCGGAGCGTGCGGGGGGATTCCGGGACTGACCACCACGAGGTCGGCCGCGAGGATCCGGGTGAGGTCGTGGGTGCCCAACTCGACGTCGGCTCCCAACTCTTCGAGGTGGGCTCCACGAGCTGCAGTTGCGGCGTCAGTACGGAGATCCGAGACATAGGCAGTATCTCCCTGTGCGAGGGCCAGTCGAGCGGCGGCGTCTCCGCTGCTCCCGAGGCCGAGGATGGCGACGGTCACCGGATCTTCAGGGTGGAGATGGCGACCATGGCGGAGAGGATCCCGAGGATCCAGAAGCGGACGACCACCTTCGTCTCGGCCCACCCGAGCTGCTCGAAGTGGTGGTGGAGAGGGGCCATCCTGAAGATGCGTCGGCCTTCGCCGTACCGGCGGCGGGTGTAGCGGAACCAACCGACCTGCAGCATCACCGAGAGCCCCTCCGCCACGAAGACGGCGCCGATGATGAGCAGGAGGAACTCCGCCTTGAGCAGGATCGCCATGACGGCGAGGGCTCCCCCGATCGCGAGCGACCCGGTGTCGCCCATGAAGACCTGGGCGGGGTGCGCGTTGTACCACAGGAAGCCGAGGATCCCCCCGGCCAGCGCGAGCGCGAAGATCGCCATCTCGCCCGCCCCCGGCAGGTAGAAGAGGCCGAGGTAGGCGGAGGTGTCGACCCGCCCGGTAATGTAGGCGATGAGCGCGAAGGTGGCGGTGGCGATCGCCCCGAGCCCCGCGGCCAGCCCGTCCAGGCCGTCGGTGAGGTTGACGGCGTTGGAGGTGAAGCCGACGAGGAGCGTCACGAAGATGACGAAGGCGGGGGGCCAGAAGGCCGCCGCGTAATCGGAAAAGAAGGGGAGCCCCGTCCACGTCGTGGGGAAGGGCGAAAGGGGCTGCAGGAGGAGGTAGATCCCGAGAGCCAGTCCGAAGCTCAGCTGGCCGAGCAGCTTCGCCCGCGCCACCAGCCCCTCCGACGAGCGCCGCACGATCTTCAGGTAGTCGTCGAGAAAGCCGATCGCGCCCATCCAGACGAGGCCCAGGATGCAGATCGCGGTGTAGCGGTTCGTGAGGTCGGCCCACAGCAGTGACGAGACGACGCACGCCGCGATGATCAGCGTGCCCCCCATCGTCGGGGTGCCCGCCTTCTCCAGGTGAGCGCGGGGTCCTTCTTCGCGCACGATCTGCCCGACCTTGAGCCGCAGGAGCATCCGGATCGTCGACGGTCCGAGGACGAAGGCGATCAGGAGGGCGGTCACCAGGGCGCCGGCCGCCCGGAAGGTGTTGTAATTGAACAGATTGAAGAGAATGTGGACGTCGGCGAACCGCGGAAGGAGGTGGTAGAGCATCAGTCCCCCTCTCCGTCACCGAAGTCCACCCGCAGGAGCGGAAGCAGGCTCTCGAGCGCCACCGAACGCGACCCCTTCAGAAGGACGACCTCGTCGCCCCGGAGGCGTTCGCGGAGCAACGCGTACCCCGCCCGGGGATTGGCTTCGCGCAGAAGCACCGTCGTCCCGGCGGGAGGAGGGAGGTCGATCTCGGCAAAGCGCCCGGTCGCCAGCACCACGTCGAGGCCGCGGTCCAGCACGCGGGCCAGGACGTCGCGGTGGAGGGTGTCGGAGCGCTCCCCCAGTTCGCCCATGGTGCCGAGCACGGCCACCTTGCGGGCGCCGGGGCTCCGGATGGCAAGCAGGTCGAGGGCGGCCTCCATCGACTGCGGATTGGCGTTGTAGCAGTCCAGGATCACCGCGAGCCCCCCGACCCGCACGACTTCGCCCCGCATCCCGGTGGGCTCGACGGCCGAGACCGCCGCAGCGGCGGCCGCCGGATCGACCCCGAGGCGGCGGGCGACGTCGAGGGCGAGGAGGGCGTTGACCACCGCGTGACGCCCCGGCGTGGCGAGCCGGACGCGCTCGCCCCCCCAGGTGAAGGTGTGGCGGCCCTCGGTGTCGACGGTGACGTCGCCGGGGCGGAGGTCGACGTCGGCCCGGTCGCTCCACCCCGCGACGCGCACGTCGGAGGCGAGTGCGCGGGTCCGCTTCGGGAGGTCGGGGGGGGTGTCGCCCACCCAGACCGGCGCCCCGGCCGCCCGCCCGCGCACGAGGTCGAGTTCCTCGTCGACCGCCCCCTCGCGGGACCCGAGCCCGTCGAGATGCTCCTCGCCCACCGTCACGACCATGACGGCGTCGGGGCGGGCGATCGCGGCCAGCGCCTCCATCTCGCCCCGCTCGCTCGTGCCCAGCTCGGCCACGACCACTTCAACGTCGGCGGGCGCGGCGAGGAGCGTCAGCGGCACCCCGACGCGGTTGTTCTCGTTGGCGCGGGTCGCGTGCACCCGACGGCCCGCACCCACGGCGGCGGCGGTGAGGCGGCGGGTCGAGGTCTTTCCGACCGAGCCGCCGACGGCCACCACG
Organism: uncultured Gemmatimonadaceae bacterium; assembly: GCA_964406485.1. Taxonomy (GTDB): domain Bacteria; phylum Gemmatimonadota; class Gemmatimonadetes; order Longimicrobiales; family Gaopeijiaceae; genus Gaopeijia. The sequence goes on from CAYORZ010000051.1 coordinate 4,918, forward strand.
GTGGCCGGGAGGGCGTCGCGCCGGTGGCGGGCGAGCTGGCCCAGGGCCCGGAGCGTGTCGTCGACCCGGTAGAGGGTGCGCCCCTCCCCCTCGCCGCCCGGGCGCGAGACCACCGCACCGCCGGCGCCGGCCGCGAAGGCGGCGTCGAGGTGATCGTGTCCGTCGTGTCGCGGTCCCACGAGGGCGACGAAGAGTTCTCCCTCGCCGATCGCCCGGGTGTCGGTGCTGATCCCGGAGTACTCCCTCCCCTCGGGGCCGGTGACGGCCCCCGCTCCCGGCCCGCCGTCGCCCGCCGGAGCGAGCCCGAGGGCACGGCGGACGTGCGCGTCACTCCACCGGAACGACGCGTTCATGCCGCCCCCCGCGCCGCCAGCGCCTCGTGCACGATCACCCGCTCGTCGAAGGGGCGCCGCTCGCTGCCCACCACCTGCCAGAGCTCGTGCCCCTTCCCCGCGAGGACGATCACGTCGCCCGCCTCCGCCTCGGCCACCACCCCGCGGATCGCGGCCGCCCGGTCGGGCTCGCGGCGGTAGTCGGCCCCGCCCATTCCCACCTCCAGATCGTCGAGGATCGCGTCGGGGTCTTCGGTCCGGGGGTTGTCGGAGGCGGTCGGCGTGGCGCGCCACCGCGCGGGCCATCGGTTCCCGCTTCGAGGGATCGCGGTCGCCCCCTGCACCGAAGAGCACCCGGAGCGTTGCCGGGGTCAGCGTGCGCGCCGTGAGCAGAAGGTTCTCGAGGGCGTCGGGCGTGTGCGCGAAGTCGATGATCACCGTGAAGGGCTCGCGCACCACCACCTCCATCCGTCCCGGCACCTGCGGCGCCGTGGCGAGCCGGGCCACCGCCATGTCGAGCGGCACGCCGGCCGTCACCGCCGCGGCGAGGGCCGCCACGGCGTTCTCGACGTTGAAGCGCCCGGGAAGCGGGACTTCGGCGTGGGTGCTCCACGTGCCCGCCCGCAGGCGGAAGCGGCTCCCGCCGGGGTGCGACGTGACCTCGTCGGCCACGACGTCGGCGGCGGTGTCGACACCGTAGCGCACCAGGCGGGTCAGCTCGATCCGCCCCCACGCCGGCTCGGCAGCGTTGACGATCACCCGCCCCTCGACGCCGAGGAGCTCGACCAGACGCAACTTGGCGTCGCGGTAGCGGCTGAAGGTCTCGTGGTAGTCGAGGTGGTCGAGCGAGAGGTTGGTGAAGATCGCGAGGTCGAGTTCGAGGGCGTCGAGGCGGTGCTGGTCGAGGGCGTGCGACGACGCCTCCATCACGACCCACTCCACCCCCTCGTCGGCCAGCGCCCGGAGGGTCCGGGCGATCTCGACCGGTCCCGGCGTGGGGAGGGCGCCGCCCCCCCGGGGCGTCGCGTCGGGCCCGATCACCCCCAGGGTGCCCACCGCGGCGGCCGGCGTGTGGTCGGCCAGGAGGTGACGCAGCAGGAGCGCCGTGGTGGTCGTGCCGTTCGTTCCGGTGACCGCTGCCAGCCGGAGGGAGCGTGACGGGTGGCCGTGGAGGGCGTCGGCCACGAAGGCGGCCGCCCGTCGTCCGTCGGTCACCACCACCTGCGGGACCTCCACCCCCTCCACCGCCCGCTCGACCACGGCGGCGGGGGCGCCCGCAGCCCCGGCCGCCCCCACGAAGCGGTGGGCGTCGGTGGCCGACCCCGCCCAGGCGAGGAAGAGCTCGCCCGGAGCGAGCGCCCGCGAGTCGTGCGACGCCCCCCCGATCCGCGGGTCTCCCTCGCCGACCACCGCGCGCACGAGTCCGTGCTCGCGGAGCAGCGCCACCAGGGCGGAGAGGGCGACGGTGCGGCGGCTCACCGCCCGCCTCCCCGGACCTGCAAGCGGACCGTGTCACCGGCCGGAAGGGGCGTGCCGGCCGCGGGAACCGTCCCCGTCACCTCACCCGAGGCCGGCATGCTCACCCGGTACCCCGCGGCGTGCAGCCGGCGGATGGCGGCGCGAGGGGTCAGGCCGCGAATATCGGGCACCCGCGCCTCGTCGCTCGCGACGGCCGTGACCTCGGCCACCTCGCGCTCGGCGGCCACGAAGCGCGCGTCGAGCAGCTGCCGCGACGCGCCCTCGGCCCCCCGGAGCGGAGTGCGCACCCGCGCGAGTCGCGCCCGGCTGAGGGGCGATTCCCGCGAGGCGAGCGCCGCCTCCATCGTGGCCCGGATCAGCGGCGCGGCCACCGCCCCCCCGTAGTACTGGTCGCCACGCGGGGCGTCGAGCTTGGCGAAGACCACGATCTGGGGGTCCTCCGCCGGAAAGTAGCCGACAAACGAACTGAAGTATTCGCCGGCGGCGTAGCTCCCGCCCCGGGCGATCCGCGTCGTGCCGCTCTTGCCCGCGACCCTGTAGGGTCCGAGCTGGGCTCGCGTCCCGGTGCCGTCCTCGACCACCCGGACCAGCGTCTCGCTGATGGCGCGGGTGATGGCAGGGGTCGTCACGGAGCGCAGCGTCCGCGGCTCGAAGCGCTGCCGCGCTCCCTCGGCGGTCGTCGTCTCGCGCACGATCCGCGGCTCCATCATCCGTCCCCCGTTGGCGAGCGCCGCGTAGGCGAGGCTCATCTGGAGAGGCGTCACGCTGATCTCGTACCCGATGGCGAGGGACTGCGGGGTCGGCCGCGACCACTCCTCGGGGTGCGGCAGTCGCCCCCCCGTCTCGCCGGGCAGCGGGAGTCCCGTCGGCGAGCCGAATCCGAAGTCGCGGAGGGTGGCGTACTGCTCCTCGTGCGTGAGGGGGAGCGCCATCTTCGCGATTCCCACGTTCGAGGACTGCTGCAGGGCCTGGGCGAAGGTGATCACGCCCGATCCGTGGGTGTCGGTGAGTCCCCGACCGTTCACGCGCCAGTACCCCATCCCGATGTCGACCGAATCGGCGAGGGTGTAGGTGCCCTCCTCGAGGGCGGCCACCACGGTGAACGGCTTGAGGGTCGAGCCCGGCTCGTACGGCGCGTTGATCGCCGAGAGGGCGTTGGTGTTGCCCCGCTGAATGCTGGCCAGGGCGAGGATCTCGCCCGTGTGCGGGTCGAGGACGACGAGGTCGCCCCCCCGCGCCTCATGCTCGGCGATCGCGTCGGCGAGAACGTCTTCGGAGATTTCCTGAAGGTCGACGTCGATGGTGAGGGTGACCGAACCCCCCGCAACCGGCTCGCGCAGCGTCACCGTCTGCCCCGGGATCGGGCGACCGGCGTTGTCGAGCGCCTTCTGCTCGAGCCCGGAGCGACCGGCGAGGTGCTCGTCGAAGGCCTGCTCGATTCCGCCCCGCCAGACGCCGTCGACCTCGCGCCCGAGAAGTCCCAGCGCCAGATCGCCGTACGGCATCTCGCGGGTGAGCATGCGGGTCACGTGCACCCCGTGAAAGCGCCGCACCTTCTGCTGGGCCGTCGTCCCGAAGCGGGTCCCGAGCACCACCCAGTCGCGCTCGCCGGCGCCGGCCCCCGTGATGCGGCGGAGCCGCGACGCGGCCACGCCGAGCTCGTCGCGCAGGATCGCCACCAGGGTGTCGCGCTCCGCCGGACGCACCTCGTTGGTCGCCACCGCGATCTCGAAGCGTTCGCGGCTCACCACGAGGGGGATCCCGTTGCGGTCGAGGATCGCGCCGCGGGGCGCGGGGATCTCGCGGGAGTCCAGGTGCTGTCGTTCGGCCCGCGCCCGCCACTCTCCGGCGTCGAGGACCTGCACCTGGAAGGAGCGGCCGATGATGAGCGCCCCCGCGACGAGCCACCCGCCCAGGATCAGGCGACGCCGCCAGGGCGCCGGGGCGGTCTTCACGTCCCCTCCCCCGGCCAGAAGGCGAGCTCGTCGCCCTGCGCGCCGTGCATCTTCAGCTCTTCCTCGGCCCGCCGCATGATCACCCCACGGCTTTCGAGGTGGCGGATCCGGGCGATGAGTTCGTCCTGCCGGGCCTGCTCGAGCTGAAGCCGCCCGTCCAGCGCCTCGACTTCGGAGAGGAGCCGCAACCCCGCCCCCTGGCGCGCGGCCACGAGCGAGAGCGCCGCGAGAATCGCCGCGAGGGCGAGCGCGACCCACGACATGCCCTTCACGCCGCCTTCCTCCATGCGCGCAGCCGCGCGCTGCGGGCCCGGGGGTTGGCCTCGACTTCGGCCTCCGAGGGGCGCTCGGGCTTGCGGGTGAGGGTCTCGCCCAGCGGCGCCCCCCGGCAGACGCAGACCGGAAGCCCGGGAGGGCAGACGCAGCTGCGGCTCCACTCGCGGAAGGCGTGCTTGACGATCCGGTCCTCGAGCGAGTGGTAGGCGATGACGACGATCACGCCCCCGGCGGTCAGGACGTCGCGCAGCATCGGGAGCGCCGCGGCGAGTGCCTCGAGCTCGTCGTTGATCGCGATGCGGACCGCCTGGAAGATCCGTGCCTTGTCCTGGGCGTCGGTGCGGGGCCCGAGCACGCGCACCACGGCGCGGCGCAGGTCCTCCGTGGTCTCGAGCTC
>CAYORZ010000052.1:0-1856 GCA_964406485.1 uncultured Gemmatimonadaceae bacterium
GTGCAGATCGGTGCGGTCGGGCTTGAGGTCGAGGATCGGATACCCCACGAGCTGGCCGGGGCCGTGGTACGTCACGTCACCCCCCCGTCCCACCTCGACCACCTCGTATCCCTGCTCCCGCAGTGCCGCCTCCGGAAGGAGGAGGTGCTCGGGGTGGGTGCCGGTGCCGAGTGTCACGACGGGGTCGTGCTCGACGAGATAGAGGGTGTCGGGCACCTCGCCCGCCCGGCGGGCGCGGACCCGCTCTGCCTGGAGGGTGAGTCCGGACCGGTAGTCGATGCGCCCGGTCCGGACCACCTCCAGGAGTCGCCGCTCGGCGATCAGGCGTCCTCGGGGAAGTCCTCGAGGACTTCCTTCAGCCGCGAGAGGAAGCGGGCCGAATCGGCACCATCCACCAGCCGGTGGTCGTAGCCGAGGCTGAAGAGCGCCCGCTTCCGGATCGAGATCGAATCGGTCCCCGTCTCGGGGTCCTCGACGACCACCACCCGCTTCTCGATCGCGCCCGTCCCGAGGATCGCCGAAGTGCCCTTCGGGATCACGGGCATGCCGACGATCGTGCCCAGCACGCCCGGGTTGGTGATCGAGAAGGTGCCTCCCTGGATCTCGGCGGGCTGGAGCTTGCGATCGCGGGCCCGCTCGGCGAGGTCGATGATCTTGCGTCCGACCCCCACGAGGGAGAGGTCGTCGGCGTCGTGGATCACCGGCACGATCAGCCCGGGGTTCAGGTCGACCGCCATCCCGAGATTCACACGCTTCCGGTAGATGATGTTGTTGCCCGAAATGGTCGCGTTGATCATCGGGAACTCGTGGAGAAGCCGTGCACAGGCCCACGCCACGAAGGCGGTGTAGCTGACCCGCGCGCCCTGCTCCTTCCACTTCGCCCGGTTGGCAGCCCGGATGCGGTCGATCGCCGTGAAGTCGATCTCGATGACCGAGTGCACGTGGGGGGCGACCCGCTTGGCCACCACCATGTGCTCGGCGGTGAGCCGACGGATCTTGTCCATCGGTTCGACCTGGTCGCCTTCGCGAACCGGGAACTCCGGGTGCTCGACCTTGCCATAGAAGGTCTTCCAGAAGTCGGACGGTTCCACGGAGGGCGCCGGGGCCGGGGTGGGCGCGGCGGCCGGGGTGGGCGCGGGCGACGGAGCCGGAACGGCCACGGCCGCCCCTCCCTTGTCGATGAAGTCGAGGATGTCCTGCTTGGTCACCCGTCCTGCATGGCCGGTCCCCGGCACCTGGGCGATGTCGATTCCCTGCTCCTCGGCGATCTTGCGGACCACCGGCGTGGAGCGCGTGCGGAGCCGCTCCTCGGCAGAGCCGGGCTCGGCGGCAGGCTCGGCCGTGGCGGCCGGGGCGGGAGTCGCCGTCTCGGCAGCCGGGGCGCTCGCAGCTGCGGCGCCCGCGTCGGCAGCGGCGGCCGGTGCGGCGGCGTCGGGGGCGCCTCCCTCGGGGTCGATGTAGGCGACGATCGTTCCGACCTCCACCGTCTCGCCCTCCGCCACCTCGATGGCGACGAGGGTGCCCGCGGCCGGCGCGGGGATCTCCGCGTCGACCTTGTCGGTGGAAATCTCGAGGATCGGTTCGTCACGATCCACGGTGTCGCCGAGGGACTTCAGCCACTTCGAGACGGTGCCCTCCGCGATGGATTCTCCCATCTGGGGCATGGGGACTTCGATGCGAGCCACGCTCGTCGCTCCAGGATCAGTTCATGGTGAGAGTCGGGGCGGTCCGTTGGTACGGCCGAACCGTTGGAGTTTACCGGAACCGAGCCGCGAAGCAAGGCTCCCGGTGGGTCGGGCGGTGCCGAGGCCCCTCCCGACCGGCTTCGTTCAATATCGCGCGAGGTACCCGATCGC
>CAYORZ010000052.1:1866-3906 GCA_964406485.1 uncultured Gemmatimonadaceae bacterium
ACGATGTCGCCGACCGAGGGGAGGAAGTGGTCCTCGAGTTCGGCGGCGTAGGGGACGGGCCCGTCGAGGGCCGTCACCCGGAGGATCGGGGCGTCGAGCCATTCGAAGGCCTGCTCGCTGACCCGCATCGCGATCTCGCCGGCGATGCCGCCGGTGCGGGTGTCTTCGTGGACGATGAGGAGCCGGCCGGTCTTGCGCACCCCGTCGACGATCGCCTGATCGTCGAGGGGCAGAAGGGTCCGGAGATCGTTCACCTCGCCCGAGACCCCGTCGGCGCTCGCCACCTGCTCGGCCGCCTCCAGGCTCCGGTGCACCATGGCGCCATACGTGACGATCGTCACGTCGGTCCCCTCGCGGGCCGTGCGCGCCTTCCCGATCTCGATGACCTCGTCGTCGACCGGGAGGACTTCGCGCAGGGCCGGGGCGCGGTAGAGTCCCTTGTGTTCCTCGAAGATCACCGGGGTGTCGGAACGGATCGCCGCCTTCAGCAGTCCCTTCGCATCGCGTGGGGTGCTCGGATAGACGATGTGGAGTCCCGGTGTGTGGAAGAAGGCCATCTCGACGTTCTGCGAGTGGAAGGGCCCACCCCGGTTCCCGCCACCCACCGGACCCCGGATGACGAGGGGGAGCGGGCCCGCGCCACGGTACGCGCTCGTCGCGATGTAGTTGGTGATCACATCGTAGGCGGGAGAGATGAAGTCCATGAACTGCATCTCGACGACGGGGCGCAGTCCCATGTGCGCCGCCCCGGCCGCCGCCCCGGTGAAGCCCCCTTCCGAGATGGGGGTGTCGATGACCCGCCGCTCGCCGAAACGCTCCAGGAAGCCGCGGGTGACCTTGAAGGCGCCACCGTAGGCCCCGATGTCCTCGCCCAGGAGGATCACCGAGGGGTCGCGCTCCATCTCTTCGTAGAGGGCCTCGGCCACCGCCTCCAGGAGGGTGACCGGCTCACCGCGCAGGGTGCGGGACAGATGTTCCGGGCGCTCAGACACCTTCGGGTACCTCCCTCGGGGGACGGGGGGTCGGACGAGAGGGACGAGGACGCCGCGGGGCGGCGGCCACGGCCTCGAGGGCGGCGCGAACCTCGGCCTCGGCAGCGGCGCGGAGCGAGGGAAGATGCGCCGCAAGGGACGGCGGCGCCGCGAGCAGCGCTTCGATGGGGTCGCGCCCGGCGGGCGCGGTGACTTCGACGACCGGGGTCCCGCCCCGGGCGCGGGCCCGCTCCACCGCCGACGCGATCGCGTCGAAGACGACGAAGGGGTCTGCGTCTTCCACCGCGACGCCGTGGGCCCCGTACGCCGGGCTGCGGGTGGTGATCCGCGGGACGCTCGCCGTCAGGGGGTGCCTGCGGGACGCGTCGATCACGACCACCAGGGGGGCCTCGTGGACGGCCGCGAGGTTGAGGCCCTCGTGCCAGTGACCCGAAGCGGCGTCGTCGATGCCATCGACCAGGATCGCGACCCGGGGGTCTCCCCGGAGCCGGAAGGCGAGCGCCACTCCCGCCATCACCTCCATCATCGCCCCGGGTGCCTCGACCGCTCCGATGAGCCCCCGGGCGGGATCGGCAGGGACGCCGCTCGCGCTCCACCCTCCGGCCGCGGCCTCCACGGTGCCCGCCGCCTCATGGGCCAGGGCCGCCGCCGGGACTCCGAGGGCCAGGACGGCTGCCGGAGACGCCCGTCGGAGACAGAGAACGTCGGGGGGGTCGCCCTGCCGGGCCGCCAGGAGGGCGGCCGGGACAGCCGGCGAGATGGGGAGTGGTCCGCGGAGGGCGGCAGGAAGCCCCTCGGGGCGAAGCGTCGCGAGTGCGGCCTCGAGGGTGCCGGCGCGGATCAGGGCGGAGAGGAGGGAGTGGCCTTCGGGGTGGGTCATCGCCCCACCACCCGCTGCGGTACGACGACGCGACGCTTCGGGCAGCGATCCGCGCCGCCCTCCGCCCGGGTCGTCAGGAGAAACGGCGGGTCAGTTGCCACCCGGATCGTCGGCATTCGGCGATCCCGTCTCCCCACCGGTGCCGGTCCCCTCGGGAACCCCGGTTCC
>CAYORZ010000052.1:3916-9354 GCA_964406485.1 uncultured Gemmatimonadaceae bacterium
CTCGTCGAGGCCCGGAAGGACCGGGGCCGGCGCTGTCACCGGCGCGTCGGGGCGCAGGATCGACGACGGGGCTGCCGAGCGCGACGACATGATGGAGAGCACGAGGGAGAGCACCATGAAGAGGGTGCCCGACGTCCACGTCGCCCGCGTGAGCACGGTCGTCGCCTGACGCCCCCCGAGAATGCCGTCGGTGGCGGCTGCGCCGCCCCCCATGGCTGCAAGTCCGCCCCCCTTTCCGGCCTGGAGGAGGATCACGACGCTCAGGAAGATGGCGTCGAGGATGAGGACGATGAGAAGGAAACCGTACATGGCCCGCCGCGGGAAGTGTTGCGCTACAGAGCAGGTTAACGTCGCCCTGCAGGCCCCGTCATGTCAACGCTCCCGTGCCGTCCGCCACCCCGCCTCGATGATGGCCCGGAAGTCGGAGGCCTGCAGCGAGGCGCCCCCGACGAGGACGCCGTCGACCCCTTCGGCAGCGAGGAGGTCGTCGGCGTTGTCGGGCTTCACGCTCCCGCCGTAGAGGATCGGCGTCGCGTCGGCCACCGCGTCGCCTCGCCGCTCGCGAATCCGCTCGCGAAGCACCGCGTGGGCTTCGGAGGCGTCGGCCGGAGTGCGGCCGGTACCGATCGCCCATACCGGCTCGTAGGCGATCAGGAACGATGCCCCCTCCGGAAGGGCCTCGAGGGCGGCGTCCAGCTGCCGGAGGAGCACGGTCCGGAGTTCGCCTCCTTCGCGTTCCTCGAGGGTCTCGCCCACGCAGATCACCGGCTCGAGGCCGCCTGCGATGACCCGCGCGACCTTGGCGGCCACCCACTCGTCGGTCTCCCCGAAGAGGTGGCGTCGCTCGGAGTGTCCGATGAGCGCGAGGGTCGCCCCGGCCTCCTTCGCCATCGCGACCGAGGTCTCGCCGGTGTAGGCGCCCGACGCGGCGTCGTGGACATTCTGAACCCCGACCTCCACCCCACTCCCCTCCGCCGCCTCGGCGGCGGCGGTGAGGCTGACTGCCGGAGGAAAGACGATGACCCGGGCGGTGTCACCGACGGGCCCCAGCGCCCGCAGCAGACTCCGCGCCGCCACCGGGCCGTGATTCATCTTCCAGTTGCCGGCGATCACCGGCCGTCGTTCTGTCATGCCGTCACCTCTCGTCGAGGGCCTCGATGGCGGGAAGGGTCGCACCGGCCAGGAGTTCGAGCGAAGCTCCCCCGCCGGTGGAAATGTGTGTGAGCCGGTCGGCCACCCCGGCGATCTCGGCGGCAGCCGCCGAGTCGCCGCCCCCCACGATCACGGTAGCCCCCGCGTCGGCCGCCCGGGCCGCTGCTTCGGCGAGCCGCACCGTCCCCCCGCGGAAGGGCTCGAGTTCGAAGACGCCCATCGGCCCGTTCCAGACGACCGTGCGGGCGCCGCGGAGTTCCTCGGTGAAGAGGGCTTCGCTCTCGGGACCGATGTCGATGATGCGGTCGCCCGGCTCGACCGCGGCCCGGGCCCGCACCCGCACCTCGGCGTCGGCCTCGATCCGCTCTGCCACCCGGACGTCGACCGGCAGGAGGAGGCGATCGCCGGCGCGCTCCAGGAGGTCGCGCGCCATCCGGATCCGGTCGGGCTCCACGAGGGAGTCCCCGACCTCGAGCCCGAGGGCGAGAAAGAAGGTGTTGGCCATCGCGCCCCCGACGATGAGCCGATCGACGCGGGGGAGGAGCGCCTCGACCACGTCGATCTTTCCGGAGATCTTCGCGCCGCCGAGGATCGCGACGAAGGGGCGCTCGGGGTCGGCGAGGGCGTCGCCCAGGAAGCGGAGCTCGCGCTCCAGGAGGAGTCCGGCCACCGCCGAGCCCCCGCGCTTCCGCACCGCGTCTGCCAACCCGGCCGTCGAGGCGTGCGCCCGGTGCGCCGTCCCGAAGGCGTCGTTGACGAAGAGGTCGCCGAAGGCGGCCAGGTCTGCCGCCAGCTCGGGGGCGTTGGCGGTCTCGCCGGGAAGGAAGCGGGTATTCTCGAGAAGGAGCACCTCGCCCTCGCCCAGCGCACGAACGGCCGCGGCGGCCTCGTCACCCACCACTTCGTCGACGAAGCGGACGGAAGAGCCGAGTTCCTCGCCGAGGGCCCGGGCCACCGGCGCCAGGGAGAAGCGCGGATCGGGACTCCCCTGCGGCCGTCCGAGGTGCGACAGGACCACGACCCGGGCCCCGGCGTCGACGAGGTGGCGGAGGGTCGGGAGCGACGCACGGATCCGGGTGCGGTCCGACACCTCGCCGTCGTCGGTCAGCGGCACGTTGAGATCGGCCCGGACCACCACCCGCCGGCCGCGGAGGGTGGCCGGAGGGAGGCCGGAGAGGAGCACCTTGGGCATGGGAGCGCAGAAGGGGGGGACTCGGAAAGCCCTACGTTAGCCCGAGCGGCGCGGGGGAACAACGCGCGACGCGGGTCACCACCCGGAGAAGGGCGGCGGAGGGGGAGCGAGGGGAGGACGCGCCGCCCCTTCCCCCGCCCGCACCCGGACGGGGAGTTCGCGCTGCACGCGGCGCCCCCCCTCGGCCTCGACCACGACCCGCAGGAGGTAGCTGTCGGGAGGAACCCGGGTGAGGTCGATCTCCAGCGTCTCGCGCACGACGCCCCCCCGGAGCGTGACGGGCGTGCGGGGCCGCTCCCCGCTGCCCGGCTCGACGGGCTCGCCCTCGACCCCGAGGGTGCGGTGGTGGGTGGAGCGGAAGGCCGCCCCGCGTTCTGCCCGCGAGGGAACCACCTGCCGCAGGTCGCGGGTCTCGGAGTCGATCTCCACCCACACCCGCCACGCGTCGGCCTCCGGCTCGCGCATCTCGAAGGTGATCGCGACCGGTTCGCCGAAACGGAGTTCCGTCGCCGTGAGCGGCGTCCCGCTCCGCTGCTCGTCGTCTGCCCCCGTCCCCTCGGCCGGGTCGAGAAGCAGAAGGTCGGAGAGGGCGGTCCACGACTCCGGGTCCTCGGGGAGGGTCGCGGCCACGCGGAGCCCGGCGGCCTGGTGCGTGGCGGGGTCGTGGACCTCGATCACCACCTGGTCGACGTCGCCGCCGTATGTCGCCTGGAGGGCGATCGCCGTGTCGCGGGTCCAGCGGTGCTCCACCCGGCGGTGGGTCCCGTCGGTGCCGATCAGGAAGAGGCCGACCTCGACGGAGTCCCCGGGCTGCTGCCGCAGGGCTCCGGGCACCTCGAAGTGCACCTCGACCATCCACTCTCCCGGGGTGCTGCCCCGACGGCGCGCAACCTGCCCCGGGAGCGTGTAGAGGGCGCGGGCGTGGGTCCCGTACCAGTGCGGAAAGACACCCTCCAGTTCGTCGGCGTAGATGGCGGCCTCCGACGTGAAGCGGCGGACCGTGGCACCGCCCGCCCGGGTGAAGGTGAAGTCCGGCCCGGGACCGTAGTCCCAGAACTCCGTCCGGACCTTCGTCGTGCCGAGCGATCGCACCGCGAGCGGCGGTCCGTAGCGAAGCCAGATCCGCGCGCCGTCGGAGTCGAGGTCGCCGACGAGGAGGTAGGCATGGGCCGCCCGCGCCAGATGCTCGATCTCGCGTTCGTTGACCTCGGTGAGGAGGATCGGGTCCAGCGTCGCCCACGGATCGCCCTCGTCCGCGCCCGCCCCGGTCCCGACGCCGATGCGGGACGGGTCACGGAGGTCCCGGGTCGTCTCCGGACCCAGGGCGGCGAAGGCCTGCGCGAATGCCACGGCGGCCTCTTCCGAGCGGCGCATCCGCTGGAGGGCGAGTCCCTCGAGAAGGTGACCGTAGGGGTGCCCCCGGCTCGCGGCCACGAAGCGGCGGGCCCCGGTGAGCACCTCGAGCCACCGCCCGTTGCCGGCTTCCTCCAGGAGGAGCGCGACGTTGGCCCCCACGTGGGCGGGGTCGGCGTCGATCGCCTCGCGGAAGTGTTCGATCATCCACTCGCGGTCCCGCTCTCCCACCTCGAGAGGCTGGAACTCGGTGTGGAGCACGCCCTCGGTCGCCGTCGGGCAGACGAAGTTCCACGCCACCAGCGTCTCGATCGTCGAATCCGAGGGGTCGCGTCGCGCGCAGGCGAGGGCATCGACGGCCGCTTCGGGCACCACGCCGAGGCCGTCCCGACTCCGCCAGATCTCGCGCGTGATGTCGCCCAGTTCGAAGGCGAGTTCGGCGATCAGCTGCGGCGAGACGGGCCGGGTCTTGCGCGCCACGCGCTCCAACCCGCCCGTGAGAAGGGTGCGGGCCTCGGCCCGGAGTCCCTGCCGGCGGCGGATGCGGGCGAGCGCGAGCGGGGGCGCGGGGTTGTCGGGGTCGCGCACGCTCGCCCGCTCCAGCTCCCGAATCGCGTCGCGACGCCAGGCCATCGGACTCGCCCCTGCGGGCGGTTCGCCGGCAAGGAGTCCCTCCAGCGGTCCCACCCGCTGCTCGATCGCCTCTTCCCGATCTCCGATCGCGAGGAGGAGGAGTTCCCGCGCCTCGATGCGCAGTCCCCGGGGAACGACCACCCCGTGAGGCCCCGCCTCGGGAAGGATCCACTGCCCGATCTCGGGGGCGGCCGGAGCGGCGATCGGCTCGATCTGCGGCGCGACCCACTCCGCATCACCCGGCGTGAAGACGAGGTCGAACTCCACCCAGGTGCCCACGGGATTGCCGCTGCGGGTCGCGGGGTGAAAGCGGAGCGAGGCGGCTCCTTCGAGGGCGGCCCGGTCCAGGGCATCGACCCCCGAGCTTTCCTTCACGCTCAACTGGTCGACCGTGCCGTCTTCTCCGACCCAGAAGAGGAGGCGCACCGTGCCCCCGATCCCTCCACGCTGGAGGTCGGCGGGGTAGTGCTCCTGGATGAGGCGCCGGCCGGCGTCTTCGTCGATGAGGGTCGGGTAGCTGATCCGGATGGGGAGGAAGGCCGGCAGTTCGCTCGGAGACTCGACGACCTCGGTCGGGGGGGGAGGCGTCGGAGGACGGGAGGCGCGGCCGAGGCGGGCCGGGACCGGATCGGGGGTCCAGGGCGCGGTGGGCGCCTCGGTCGTGACGAAGAGCGTCGGGGGAGGACCGCGGAAGGAGTCGAGCAGCCGGCCCATCCCCTGCGCGACCGAGGCGCGGGCCGGGGTCCGGTTCGAGGCGGCCCGCGCCGCGACTCTAGGCGCCACGCTGAGCGCCGACCTCGTCTCGCGGGCGGGCGGCGGCACCTGGCTCGCCGCGGGCGTCGAGGCGGGGCTGCTTCCGGCCGCCGGCCGGATCGGCGCGGTCGGCCGGATCGGCTGGGACGGCGGCGCGGGCGACGGCGGGCTGGGCGGCCTGCGGCTCGGCGCCGGCCTCTCGCTCGGCGAGGTCGCGGTCGACTACGCCTACCAGGACCTGGACCTCTTCGGGCCGGTCCACCACATCGGCGTCCGCTGGCGCCGCGCCGCGCGCTGAGCCCCCGCCTCACGACAACGCATCGCGCTCGCCGGCCGCGACCTCGCGGACCCAGAG
>CAYORZ010000053.1:0-1017 GCA_964406485.1 uncultured Gemmatimonadaceae bacterium
CCCTCCCCCGGGCACCCCGCGGGGTGCCCGTGTCGTGACGACCCGCCCCGATCAGCGCCGGCCGGGGAGCGCGATGCCGATCGACACCGCTTCCCGATCGCCCAGCGACGCACCGACCCGAACCGCGAAGGCGGGCGAGAAGGCGAGGTCGAGTCCGATCTCCACGGCTGCCCCGAGGTCGAGGTCGCTGTCGACCCCGTCGCCGAAGAAGGCATCGAGCACGATGCGGGGGGCGATGTAGGGACGGAAGGCGACGGTCGGCCCCTCGAAGGTCCACCCGGCGGCGAGTCCGGCCGGGAAGCTTGCCAGGAGGTCGTCGTCGATCCCGATCCCTGCGCCCGCGAACCAGATCACGTCGAAGGGCGCCTCGTCGGTCCCGCGGTGGAGCGTGCCCGAGACATCGACTCCGCCCACGATCCCGATGTCATCGCGATTGCCCTCGAACAGACCGACGCGGAAGCCGAGCCCCACGGGGGCCGGGGCCGCGCGCCAGGTCACGAGCCCCCCGAGTCCGTTGCCGGGGTGGGGGTCGACGAGGTGGAATCCCCACCCTGCCGGAGCCCCGGGGGCCATGAGCATGGGGCCGTCCCAGGCCACCTGCGCGGACGACGCGGAGGGGAGGGCGAGGGCGGCGACGAATCCGACAGCGGCAAGACGCATGATCTTCGACATGACGCAAAGCCTCGATATCGAGTGTTGATGTGGAATAGCTGTGGTGATCTGTTGCAGATCACGTGCCACCCGGCCCCGTCCGCTACTCCCACTCGATCGTGGCCGGAGGCTTGGAACTGACGTCGTAGGTGACCCGATTCACGCCATCGACCTCGTTGATGATCCGGGTCGAGATGCGGCCCAGGAGGTCGTGCGGCATCGGGTACCAGTCGGCGGTCATCCCGTCGCGACTCGTCACCGCCCGGAGGGCGATCACGTGGTCGTAGGTGCGGGCGTCCCCCATGACGCCCACCGACCGTACCGGAAGGAGGACAGCGAAGGCCTGCCAGATCTCGTCGTAGAGCC
>CAYORZ010000053.1:1027-9135 GCA_964406485.1 uncultured Gemmatimonadaceae bacterium
CGCATCGGCCTCGCGGAGGGTGGCGAGTCGGTCGCGGCGCACCTCGCCGAGCACCCGGATGCCCAGCCCCGGCCCCGGGAAGGGGTGGCGGCCGACGAATTCCTCGGGGAGACCCAGTTCCCGTCCGACCCGCCGCACCTCGTCCTTGAAGAGTTCGCGGAGGGGCTCGATCAGCTCGAACGGCATGTCGTCGGGGAGTCCTCCGACGTTGTGGTGGGTCTTGATGGTCACCGAGGGTCCTCCGGCAGAGACCGACTCGATCACGTCGGGGTAGAGCGTCCCCTGCACGAGAAAGCGTGCCCCCGTGCCCTCGTCGACCGCCGTCCGGTTGAAGACCTCGATGAAGGCGGGCCCGATCGCCTTCCGCTTCTCGTCCGGATCGGTCACGCCCTCGAGCGCCGTGAGGAAGCGGTCGGCGGCGTCGACCACCACGAGCCGGATCCCCATGTGCTTGCGGAAGGTGCGCTCCACCCCTTCGCGTTCCCCTTTCCGGAGGAGTCCGTTGTCGACGAAGATGCACGTCAGTCGGTCGCCGACGGCGCGGTGCACCAGGGTGGCCGCGACCGCCGAGTCGACTCCCCCCGAGAGTCCGCAGATCACGGTCGCCTCGTCGCCCACCTGCTCGCGGATCCGGGCCACACTCTCGTCGATGAAGGCGCCCGCCGTCCACGTCGGTGCGCAGCCACAGATCGCGAAGAGGAAGTTCGAGAGCACCTCTTCGCCCTTCACCGAGTGGGCGACTTCCGGGTGGAACTGCACCCCGTAGATACGCGCCTCGTCGTTGCCGAAGGCGGCCACCGGGAGGGTGGCGGTGGAGGCGAGTACCCGGAAGCCGGGAGGAGGAGTGTCGACGTGGTCACCGTGCGAGCACCACACCTGCGTTTCCTCGCCGGGGTCGACGCCGTCGAAGAGGCCGGTCGCCTCGATCACCCTCAGCGCCGCCCGGCCGTATTCGCGACGCCCCCGCTCGACGCGCACCCCGCCCAGGTGCGCGATCAGCTGCATTCCGTAGCAGATCCCCAGGATGGGGATTCCCAGTTCGAGGATCTCGGGGTCGAGGCGCGGGACCCCCTCGTCGTACACCGACGACGGTCCTCCCGAGAGGATGATGCCGTCCGGCTTCCACTCCCGCACCCAGGCAGCGTCGCGGGTCGGGGGGTGAATCTCGGAGTACACCCTCTCCTCGCGGACCCGCCGGGCGATGAGTTGCGTGTACTGCGACCCGAAGTCGAGGATCAGGAGGCGGTCGTGATCGTGCATTTCGAACGGTGGGTAGAGGGGAGCCGATCCGGACTCAGTAGGCGCGGGCCCAGACGACCTCGTGACGCGAGGGGGCCTCGCCCGAGATGCACCGCTCGGGAGGGGTCCCGGAGCGGAACTCCGGGTCGGGGATCACGCGAAGCGTCGCCCTGAATTCCTCCTTCACCCGGGCCTCGACTTCGGGGTCACCGGACCACCCGGTGTAGACGAAGCCGCCGTCCCCCTCGAGGATCTCGCCGAGTTCCTCCCACCGCGTCACCCCCCGATGGGAGTGGGCTTCGCGGCGGGCGAGCGCGCCGGCCTTCATCGCCTCCTGCATCGCCTCCAGGCGGGCGGGCACCGTGGCCAGGGCCTCCTCCTCGGCGAGGAAGAGCTTGCGCTTCTCGCCTTCGGGGACGAGGCGCCGGGCGACACAGAGGTTGCCCTTCTCGAGATCCTTCGGGCCCACCTCGATGCGGAGGGGGACGCCCTTCCGCTCCCACTCGTAGAACTTCGATCCGGGATTGAGGTGGTCGCGGGCGTCGACCTTCACCCGCACACCGTCGTCGCGCAGGCGCGCCTCGACCTCGCGCGCCTTGGCCAGGGTGGCCGAGCGTTCCGCGTCGTTGCGGTAGATGGGGATCACCATCACCTGGGTGGGGGCGAGGCGCGGGGGGACGATGAGCCCGTCATCGTCACCGTGCGTCATCACGAGTCCGCCCACGAGACGGGTCGAAACCCCCCAGGAGGTGCTCCAGGCGTACTCTTCCGTCCCCGCCTCGGTCTGGAAGGTGAAGTCCGCGGCCCGGGCGAAATTCTGCCCGAGAAAGTGCGAGGTGCCGGCCTGGAGGGCGCGGTTGTCCTGCATCATCGCCTCGCAGGTGTAGGTGCGCACCGCCCCCGCGAACTTCTCGGCCTCGCTCTTGAGCCCCGTCACGGGGGGCATCGCAATCCACTCTTCCATGAACTCGCGGTAGACCCCGAGCATGCGGAGGGTTTCCTCTTCCGCCTCCTCGGCCGTGGCGTGCGCGGTGTGGCCCTCCTGCCAGAGGAATTCCGCCGTCCGCAGGAAGAGGCGGGGACGAAGTTCCCACCGCATCACGTTGGCCCACTGATTGATGAGGAGCGGAAGGTCGCGGTACGACTGCACCCACCGCCGGAACATCTCCAGGATCACCGTCTCCGAGGTGGGCCGAACGACGAGGGGTTCCTCCAGCTCCTTCCCCCCCGCGTGCGTCACCACCGCGAGTTCGGGCTTGAAGCCGGCCACGTGCTCCTTCTCCTTCTCGATGTAGCTCATCGGAATCAGGAGGGGAAAGTAGGCGTTCTCGTGCCCGGTGGCCTTGAACATGTCGTCGAGCGCCCGCTGCATCCGCTCCCAGATCCCGTACCCCCAGGGGCGAATCACCATGCTCCCCCGCACGGGGGAGTGGTCGGCGAGTTCGGCGCGCTGCACGAGCTCGTTGTACCAGGCCGCGAAGTCCTCGCTGCGGGGGGTCAGTCTGCGGTCGTCCGCCATGATCCTTCGTCTCTGGAATCGTCAGTGGAAAGGGCTCGCTCGAGCCGGGCACGCCGCTCGGCTTCGTCGCGTCGCTCCCGGACCAGCACCACCGCCCCGGGCACGCCGAAGAGCAGCAGACTCGCGGTGAGCCAGACGGGACGGAACGCCCACTCGGTCACCTCGGTGACCAGCAGCGCCACGAGCCATCCGGCCAGCAGCGCCGCCACCCCGGCGGCCACCACCAGCACGGTCTCGATGAGGCCCAGCCGCCGCGATACCCCGGCGAGGCGCTGGCGCACCTCCCGGATCGAGGCCTCGACGGGAACGTCGTCGCCTCCGGCCCGCTCCTCCGGCAGCAACTCGTCGCCGGTCACCGGGTCGTCTCCCTTCACGGCGCGGGGGTGAAGCTCAGGGTGTCGAGCGAGAGCGTCCGTTCCTCACCGGTCGCCATCTCGCGCACGACGGCTTCGCCCCGTGCGGCCTCGTCGGGGGCGAGGATGATCACCCGCCTGGCCCCCGCGCTCTCCGCGGCCCGGAACTGCTTTCGCACCGACTGGCCGCGGAGTGTGTAGCTGACCGACTCCCCCCGGCTCCGGAGCCTGCGGGCGGTGGCAAGCGCCCGCTCGCGCAACTCCTCGCCGATGACCACCACGAACCACTCCACCCCCTCGTCGAGGGCGGGGAGGCGTTCCAGATCGGAGAGGAGTTCGGTGAGGACCACGTCGCCCATTCCGAAGCCGACCGCCGGAAGCGGCTCTCCCCCCACCCGCTCGAGGAGCCGGTCGTAGCGTCCCCCGCCGCAGACCGCGCGCAACTCGCCCCGCGCGTCGAAGATCTCGAAGACGATCCCCGTGTAGTAGGCGAGCCCGCGCACGATGGTCAGGTCGAAGTCGACGAAGTCGCCGACGCCGAGCGCCGCGAGGATCCGGAAATACTCCTCGAGGCGCTCCAGGGCGGCCGCGACCTCGGCGTGGTCGCCGAAGCGGTCGCGGACGCTCTCGATTCCGGGGTCGTCGAAGAGGGCGAGGAGGGCGTCGGCCTCGGTGGCCGAGACGCCCGCTTCGGCGATCAGCCGTTCGCGGCTGCGCCCCCGCTCTTCCCGCTCGATCTTGTCGATCACGGCGAACGCCGCGAGCACCCGCTCCTCCGGCACCCCCGCGCTCCGCACCACCGCCGAGAGGAGCCGGCGGTCCGAGACCCGCGCCCGCACGTCTTCCGGCCCGAGGCCCACTTCACGCAGCCCGTCCAGAGCCACCGCCAGCACCTCGGCATCGGCGGCCACCCCTTCCTCTCCGACGATGTCGACATTCCACTGGAAGTGTTCCCGCAGACGTCCGCGCTGCTGCCGCTCGTAGCGGAAGAGCTGCGGGATCGCGAACCACCGGATCGGCTTCGGCATCGCCCGACTGCGTTCCGCCAGGATCCGCGCGAGGGAGGGGGTCATCTCGGGCCGGAGCGCGACCTCGCGACCGCCCTTGTCGGTGAATGCGTAGAGCTGGTCGACGATCTCCTCGCCGCTCTTCTCCACGTAGAGCCCCAGCGGTTCCAGCGGGGGACCGTCGTACTGGCGAAAGCCGTAGCGGGTGGCCACACGGCTCCAGGCATCGAAGATCTCCCGCCGCAGGGCGAAGTCGTCGGGCGGGAAGTCCCGGAAGCCCGGGAGGCGGGAAAGGTCGGGGGTGCTCATGGCGAGGAAGCTATGGGGTCGCCATACCGAACGGAACCCGCCCCAGGGCCCGCAGCGCGTCGCCCACCGTGTGGCACGACCCGCTCACGACCACCGTCCCCCCCCCGGCCGCCTCCCGCGCCCGCGCCAGCGCCGCTGCGAAATCGAGCTCGACGGTGGGGACGGCCGCCCCCGCCGTCGGCTCGCCGAGTGAGGCGACGGCCTCGACAGGGTCCCACCGCCGACCAACCGGGGCAGAGGGCGGCTGGGTGAGGATCGACGCTTCGACGCGCTCCAGGAGGGGCGGAAGCATCCGCGCCCACTCCTTGTCGCCCAGGACCCCGACCAGGGCGACCCGGGGCTCCGGCAAGGCGAGACGATCGAGGACGGAAACGAGCGACTCGATCCCCGCCACGTTGTGTGCGACGTCGAGGAGCCAGGTGGTGCCGTCGATGACCTCGATCTGGTCGCGTCCCGGCCACCGCACCCCCGCGATCCCCTCGACCACGTCGCTCGCCGAGGGACGGAGGGGCGCGGGGAGCTGTTCGAGCAGGCGCACGGCGAGGGCCGCGTTGTGCGCCTGGTGGCGCCCCACGAGGGTCGTCGTGAGGCGGAGGGGACCCCAGACCGACGTCTCGAGCGTGAACGTCGTGCGCTCGCGCGTCACGTCGACCGCACCGATCTCGCGGCGCGGGTCGAGCACGACCAGGGGCGCCCCCTCCCGCTCCGCCACCCCGCGAAAGACGGCGAGGATCCCGGGGTCGGTCTCGGCGGTCACCACGGGGACCCCCTCCTTGATGATCCCCGCCTTCTCGCGCGCGATGGCGGTCAGGGTGTCGCCCAGGAAGTCGGCATGGTCGAGCGCGACATTGGTGAGGGCGCAGGCGGCCGGACGGAGGACGTTGGTGGCGTCGAGCCGCCCGCCGAGGCCCACCTCGACCACCTGGACCTCCACCCCTTCCGCCGCGAAGGCGTGGAAGGCGAGGACGGTCGCCGCCTCGAAGAAGGTGAGGCCGTGCGCTCGCACCGTCGGACGGATCTCGTCGGCGAGGGCGATGAGGCGATCCTGGTCGAGGGGGCGCCCGCCCACCTGGAAGCGCTCGCGCACGGAGCAGAGGTGGGGGGAGGTGTAGAGCCCCGTCCGCCGCCCCGCGCGCTGCAGCACCGCCGCAGCGGTGGAGGCGACCGACCCCTTTCCGTTCGTTCCGCCGATGTGGAGGGCAGGAGCCCGCCGCTCGGGGTGGTCAAGGTCGCCGAGGGCCGCCTCCACCCGCTCCAGCCCCCAGTGCACTCCGGCAGGGAGCGGGGGGAAGAGGCGCTCGAAGAGGGCGTCGTTGAAGGGGCGGTCCAGGCGGTCGGGGGCCGTCTCGCGGGGCCCGCTGCCGTGATCCGTCACCCGGCACCATCCGGGGCGGACTCCTCGGCTTCGGACGGCCATTCGTCGAGCATGTGGCGCAGCAGGAGCGCGATCGTCCCCTTGAGCCGGCGCCGGTCGACGATACGGTCGACCATGCCGTGGTCTTTCAGGAACTCCGCCCGCTGGAATCCCTCGGGAAGTTCCTGCTTGATCGTCTCCTCGATGACCCGGGGTCCCGCGAACCCGATCAGCGCACCCGGCTCGGCGAGGTGCACGTCACCGAGCATCGCGTAGCTGGCGGTCACCCCTCCGGTGGTCGGGTCGGTGAGAATCGAGATGAAGGGGATCCCTGCCTCGTGGAGCCGGGCCAGCACCACCGACGTCTTGGCCATCTGCATGAGGGAGTAGATGCCCTCCATCATGCGGGCGCCTCCCGAGGCGCTCACGATCAGGAAGGGGCAGCGCCGTTCCTCGGCCACCCGCCCCGCCCGCGCGATCTTCTCGCCCACGACCGACCCCATCGAACCCCCGATGAAGCGGAAGTCCATGATGGCGACGGCCACCTCGATGCCGTGCAGCCGCCCCGTGCAGGTGAGGACGGCGTCGCCCCGCCCCACCTTCGCCTCGGCGGCGCGCACCCGGTCGGGGTACGCCTTCAGATCGACGAATCCGAGGGGATCCCCGCTGCGCAGGTGGGCATCGATCTCGACCGGACTCCCCTCGTCGAGGAGGAGGTCACGGTACCGGTCCGCGCTGATGCGGAAGTGGAAGCCGCAGTGCGGGCAGACGTTCAGGTTCTGCTCGAGCTTCTCGCGGTAGACGATCTCTCCGCACCCCCGGCACTTCTCGAAGACGTCGGCCGGTACGTCGCGACGATCCTCTGCCTTGAGCGGCTTCTTGTCCTTTCGGAACCACGCCATCGGACCTCCCTGGTGGGTCGAGCGACCGGGGCGTCAGCCGCCGACCCGGTCATCGCCGCGGCCGACACGGACCGCCAGCGCCACGGCCACCCACGACATCAAGAGAAAGGACCCCCCGTAGCTCACGAACGGCAGGGGGATCCCGGTGATCGGAACGACGCCGACGGTCAGTCCGATGTTGACGAAAATATGGACGAGCCAGGCACCGAAGATACCCATCAGCACCAGACCGGCAAAGGGATCCTCGACGTCGGCCGCGAGCCGGATCAGGCGAGCCATCACCCACCCGAAGACCACGAGAGCCAGTACCACCCCCAGGAACCCCAGTTCCTCGGCCACCACGCTGAAGATGAAGTCGGTGTGCTGCTCGGGAAGGAAGTCGTAGCGCTTCTGCGTGCCATCGAGGTACCCCTTCCCCAGCAGTCCCCCATTTCCGATCGCGATCTTCGACTGGATGATATGGTATCCGGCCTGCCGCGGGTCGAGCTGCGGATCGAGGTAGACCAGGATCCGGTTCTGCTGGTAGGCCGGCATCGAGTCCCAGAGCGGACGGGCGATGGTCCCGGCGGCAAAGTTGGCCAGGAGGACCGCCGCCGATTCGTGAAGGTACAGGCGGTAGCGCCAGAGGTAGAGCGCGACCATCACGCCGACGATGTAGACCGACCAGACGACGGTGTTGAAGGCGAGGATCAGGGCCACCACCGGACTCGCCAGGAGGACCAGGAGCACCGGCGGTGTGCCCGCCCAGAAGAGGGCGGCGAAGAGGGTTCCGACGAAGGCCTGCGCTGTGCCGAGGTCCGGCTGGAGGAGGACGAGGACCACGGGGAGAGCCGCGATCGCGCCCGGAACCACGAGGTCGCGGAAGTTCGCCGGGGTGCGTTCCCGGCTGGCGAGGTAGCGGGCCAGCGCCAGGACGGTGGCCAGCTTCGCCACCTCGGCCGGCTGGAAGCGGAGGGGGCCGAGCGAGAGGAAGCTCTTCGTGCCGGCGGCCGTACCGAAGCCCGACCCGACCACCAGCGTCACCGCCAGGAGGACGACGCTCAGCACGTACATCGGAAGGGCACCCCACTCCAGCCACGCCACGGGGATCCGGCTCAGCAGGGTGAAGGCCACCAGCGCGATGACGAACCAGACCGCCTGCCGCATCCAGGCGCCTTCGACCACGGCCTGGGGCGAGATCGTCACCCCCGCGGAGTAGATCATCGCCACTCCGGCGAGGGAGAGGACGAGGGTTCCGGCGACGAGGGGCGGGTCGATCGCCCACCTGCGGAGCCACGACATGCTACGGCCCCCCCTCCGACGCCGAGTCGGGCGCCTCGCCCTCTCCGGGGTCCCGCTCGGCGCCCTCCAGGATCGTCCGCTAACACCACGGATACCCGGGCGTCAGGATGTGCGCGCGCAGCGTCTGGGTCGTGTCGACCGCGA
>CAYORZ010000054.1:0-9038 GCA_964406485.1 uncultured Gemmatimonadaceae bacterium
CGCCCCCGAGCAGCGGCAATACGTCGACGTGATCCGTTCCTCGGCCGAGAATCTGCTCCGGATCCTGAACGACATCCTCGACTTCTCGAAGATCGAGGCGGGGCATCTCGAACTCGACATCACTCCCTTCGATCTGCACAAGGAGATCGGCGACGCCGTGCGGGTGATGGCGATCGCGGCCTCGCGACGCGGCAACGAGCTGCTGATCGACATCCGCAACGACGTTCCCCGCTGGGTCGAGGGTGACCCCGGACGGCTCCGGCAGATCGTGACCAACCTGGTCGGCAACGCCGTCAAGTTCACGGAGGACGGCGAAGTCGAGGTGCGCGTCTCGGTGGCGGACGGGGGTACGGACGAGGGGGGGAAAGCGGCGGGCGACCCGGACGGGAGCACGCGAATCCGGGTGGAGGTCTGCGACACCGGGATCGGAATCGCCGAAGACAAGCTTGCCCTCATCTTCCAGGAGTTCCTCCAGGCCGACACCTCCGTCTCGCGCCGGTACGGAGGCACCGGACTGGGGCTGGCGATCTCGCGGCGTCTGGTGCGGCTCATGGGCGGACAGATGCACGTCGAGAGCGAAGAGGGACGCGGCAGCACCTTCACCTTCGACGTGGTCCTCGTGCCTTGCGAGCCCTCGACCGACCGGCGTCCGCTCGCCGACGACGGACCGGTCGACCTTGGGGGGATGCGGGTCGTCGTGGTCGATGACAACCCGACCAACCGGCGCATCCTGCGGGAGGTGCTGGGAGAGGCGGGGTGCACCGTCCACCAGGCCGACAGCGGCGCGGCCGGCCTCGACCGCCTCGAGGAACTCGACGCCGCGGGCACCCCGCCCGACCTGATCGTGATGGACGTGCAGATGCCCGGGATGGACGGAATCGCCGTGACCGAGCGGTTGCGCACCGACCCCGCCCTCGAGGCGTTCCGGGCAATTCCGGTCCTCGTGCTGACCTCGGCCAACCGGTCGTCGGACGCGCGCCGTGTGCGGGAGCTGGGGGTGGAAGGGTACTTCCTCAAGCCGCTTCCCCGTCCCGACCTGCTCCGGGCCGTGTCGGAAATCCGTGCAGGACGGACGCATCCCCCCGCCCCCGACACCACCGGGAGCGGGCTCACCGATCGCGTCTCCGAGCATCAGGTCCTGGTGGTCGAAGACAACGCGGTCAACCGGATGGTGGCGTGCGCCGTCCTCGAGAAGGCAGGGTATCGGGTGGCGGTCGCCACGAACGGAGTGGAGGCGGTGGCGGCGGTCGCCGCGGGGGACTTCCAACTGGTGCTGATGGACATCCAGATGCCCGAGATGGACGGGCTGGAGGCCACGCGCGTGATCCGCCGCAGGGAAGCCGAGGAGGGGCGACCCCGCCTTCCGATCATCGCCCTCACCGCCCACGCGCTGGAGGAAGAGCGGGAGCGGTGTCTTGCGGCCGGCATGGACGACTTTCTCGCCAAGCCCTTCCGGGCCGAGGAACTTCTCGCCCTACTCCGGGAGTGGACCCGTCCGGCGGCCACCACCGCTCCTCCTCCCCCGAATCCCACACGCCCGCTGTCCATGGCTCTCATGTCGCCCTCCCCTGCCGTTGCCGACGAGCAACCCGTCGACCTGGACGGCTTCCGCGCTGCCCTGGAGGAGGCCGGAATCGGAGAGGTGTTCGAGCCCACCCTTGCCCTCTTCCGCGACGACCTCCCGCGCCGGGCGCACGAGATCCGGGCTGCGTGGGAATCGGGTGACCTGCGCGGCGTGGCCGAGGCTGCGCACACGATCAAGTCGGCCGCCGGCAACGTGCGCGCGCACCGGCTGAACGCCCTGGTTACCGACCTGGAGTCGGCGGGTCGCGCCGAGGACCTGCCCCGGATGCGTACCCTCTGGCCCGAGGTCGACGCCGAACTGGACCGGGTGGGCACCTTCCTCCACTCCCGGTGAGCCCCTCCCCGACCACCCCCCGGATCCGCACCCTCCGCCTGGTGAGCAGTGGGGCCGTCGAGGTCGTCATGGACGACGATCGCACGTTCCGGATTCCCCTCGGAGTCATGGAAGAGGAACGCCTGTCGGTGGGCGACCCGGTCGACGCGCATCTCGAGGCCCGCCTGCTCGAGGCCGAGTCGCGCAGCCGACTCCGGACCGCAGCCCTCTCTCTTCTGTCCGTCCGTGCACGCAGCCGGAGCGAGCTGGCCACCCGCCTGCGCCGCAAGGATTATCCGGCGCGATGGATCGCCGAATGTCTCGACGAACTCGAGGCAGCGGGGTGGGTCGACGATGCGGCGTTCGCCCGGGCGCTCGCTCGCGACCGACTCCGGCTCCGCCCGCGCGGACCGGGGCGGATGATCCAGGAGTTGCGAGCGAAAGGAGTGGCAGAAGACGTTGCCCGCGAAGCCGTCGAGGCCGTCTTTGCCGAAGAGGACGTCGCAATCCAGGCGCTCGCCGACGAAGTCGCCCGGGGGTGGTTCCGGCGTCAGGGGGCGGGGATCCGCGCAGCGCTCCTCGCCGACACCGCCTCACCCGACCGCGACCGCGCGCGCCGTCGCCTGCACGCCTTCCTCGCGCGCCGCGGCTTCACCGGCGCAGTGGCCCGTGCGGCGCTCGAGAGCCTGACCGAGCGCCCTGAGGGCGATTGACTGTCGGCCGCCGTCACCAGCCGATGGAAGTCCAGATCTGCACGAGGGCGCAGCGGGTCCGCCGGTAGTCGTCGCGCAACTCGTCGGGAAGCGCCGCCCGGCTCGGGTAGACCTCGATAGCGCGAATGTCGCGCCGCGCCACGATCCGGCCCAGGTCGTTGATCCCTCCGAAGGCCATGATGTCCGGCTTGTTGGCGTTGAATACGGCGACGGGGGGCCGGATATGGTCCAGAAACACATAGACGCACCGACCGACCAGCGCCCGCAACTGGTCGTCGTGCTCCACGATCATCCCCTGGGCTCCCCGCAGGAAATCGATGGGATGGCGCGCGTCGGCCAGCGCGATGTGGATCGGATCCAGAAAGGTCACCCGGGAGTCCTCGTTCGCGGCGCGCCGGCGCTCGAACTGCCGGCGCCCCCACTCATCGCCCCGCGACGTGACCCCGACGTCGATCCCCTCGATCTCGATGGGCCGCGTCTCGAGTTCCACCGCCACCGTCACCGCCTCGCCCGGCCCCACCTCGAGCACGTCGGAGCCCCAGCCCCGGTAGCCGAACTGCTCCACATGCACCCGAATCCGGCCCGCCTCGCGAAGCGCGATGCGAAACGTTCCGTCCGGCAGGGTCTGCTCCACGATGTCGGCCACCCCGGTCGCTTCCGACGCAATCGTCACCCGCGCTCCACCGATCGGCGCACCCGTCCCGGCTGCAACCACCGTCCCGTGCACCTCCTGGCCTGCGGCCGCAGCCGGACCCAGGAGCGGCAGCGCCAGAACGATGCCCCCAACCACGCCCGGCCGCAGCCATCGAACCCGCCCCGCCGTCACCACCGCGCGACCTCGAGCCGGGGCCACGGGTCCTCGTGAAGAAGCACCACGACATCACCCTGGATCGCGCCCACCCGGGGTAGAGCCTCCCCCACCCATCCCCCTGCACCCGTCGCCACCTCGACGATCCACGATTCGATCGCTTCCGAACGTGGAGCTTCGAGGTCATCGCCCCAGTGGAAGCGTGTGTATTGCAGGAGCGCTCGCCCGCCCCCCATCCCCACTGCGGTCAGCAGGCCGTGGTAGCGCGCCGTTCCACGCGGATCCTGACCGACCGCCGGCCGGCCGTCGGCAAGGGTCATCTCTCGCAACCTTGGCACCTCCACGCCCTCGATTGCCGCATTCCACAGCTCTTCTCCGTCAGCCATGGCCCAGGCGGCCACACGATTCGACCCCTCAAGGGCCAGCAGGACCTGCCCGCCCGGAGTGCAGACGACCTGCCCCCGTCGCATCCGGTTGGCCACCAACGGCTGCTCGTAGCGGTAAGGGGTGCCGAACGAGCGCACGTGCGCACCATCGGCGTCATGAAGACGCAGGACCCCCTGCGCGACCAGATCGGCATCGCTCGGCGCCACCGCAGGAATGTGCACGACGGTCCGGTCCCGACCGGGCTCGGCACACGCGGCCCGGGGGAATCCGCTCAGCTCGATCCGCTCCTCGAAGGCCCACGCTCCGTCGTCGCCTTCGGTGAATCGATGCAGGCGACCGACGGCATCGAGTACCTGAATCTCCGTGGAGTCGCGCACGAGGAGTGCGATCGGGAGGTCGAGTTCACCGGGCCCTTCTCCCGGACCACCAAACCCTCCGGCGCGCTCGCCGTCGAAGTCGAAGAGCGCCACCCGGCTGGCCATCTGATCGAGCACGGCCACACGGCCCTCCCCGATGACCGCCACATCAACGATCTGGCCAAAGACCTCGGCTTCGGCGGCCTCGGCATCTTCGCCGCCCTCGGCACCGATCGAGGCGATCACCTCGGACTCTGTCAGACGCGCGGCCAACGCCGCCAGATCAGCCGGCGAAGGGGAGACCCGCTCGATCGACAGGGTCGCGAGGTCGAAGTCGACCGAGTCGGCGATCGGATGCTCGACCAGAAGCGTGAGCTCCCCCCCTGCACACGCCGAGAGCAGCCCGAGCCCCGCGAGCACGGCCCCCCACCGCAGGGGCCGGATCGGCCGCATGCGACCCATCCTCCGCTCCTGCATGCTCATGCCTCGACGTCGTCGCACATGGTGGTCACGCAAGTCATCGCGTCACACTGGCACATCTCGAAGGGATTGCCGCTGCGCACGCAATTCATCGTGCCCGGGCAGTCGTACCGACACTCGTTGGTCCCTTCTCCGCATCCGCGGAAGCCCCAGGCACAGGAGGGACCACTGGCCAGGAGGAAGCCGGTGGCGGCGAGCAGGACGGCGGCCGTGAGCATCAGGGAACGCGCAAGCATGAACACCTCCCTTGTCAGATACGAAGTGCAACCTCCCGCACTATGAGAGCGCGAACGCCACCTGTCAAGCAGGCGAAAAACCGCCCCCGGATGTCACGCCGGCTGCCAATCTGCCGGGAGCAGGATCACTTCACGCCGAGCGCCGATCTCATCCGCGAACATACCCGGCGGGGCGGATTTCCGGCCGACAAGGTGCTCGAGATCCGCACGGTGATCGATCCGACGGCTGCCGCACCGCACGGCTCCGCGCCATCAGCCTCAGCACGACGGTCAGAAGGTGTTCTCCCGCCGGCAGGCGTGGCCGGAAGGTAGAACTCGCCTACCGGGAGCTCGGGGCGACCCGTGAAGTCCTCCTTGAACTCGACCCCCACGGTAAGCGTATAGGTGCCGGACGGAAGCGAGTCGGCGAGGATTGCATCGGTGGTCAGTCCCCTGGAAAAGACGTACGATTCCATGGGGGCGATGGTCCTACCAGGGAACAGGGGCAGAAAGCAGGCGGTCAGCGGCCTCTGGACCTCATCGAAGCGGAGCGCCCCCCCGGAATCGTACACCCTGAGCATCGGGCCGAGCAGGCGACAGGAGTCCGTTGAGAGGGTCAGGTCACTCTCCTGCCGGTTCGTGACGGTGAGGTCAAAGAACACCGTGTCACCGCTCACCCGCGCCGACGCCTCGTAGGCAGTTCTGCTCTCGTCGGTAGGCGATTTGCAGGCCGCCAGAGCGAGCAGCACAAGGGCCGATATCCGGTGCAACAGATCACGATTCACCGACGAACCGACGAACCGACGAACCGACGAACCGACGAACCGACGAAGAATCTCCATACTTCACCCTCCAGGCAAGGATCTACGCACTCTCGCGGATCTACGCGCAAGCTCCTCGTCCACCCGGGAATCCGCAGGGCTCCGCGGCGGACCCGCGACGGGGGGCTCGGGATCCGGTTGACGTTTCCCTCGCCGGAGCCTAGGGTCGGGATCGAACCGCTTTCGACGACCCGTTCAGGACACGACACCATGCCGGTCCTCACGTTCGCCCGCCGTCTGCTCCCGCTGGCTGCCTCCGCTCTCCTCCTGGCCCTCCCGGCCGGAACACCGACCGTCTCGGGTCCGTGGGGCGCCACTGCCCTGGCTGCCCAGCAGGTCCCGCACCCCACCGACGTCATCGGATTCGAGTTGGGATCGGACTACATGCTCGCCGATCTGGGCCAGCTCTACAGCTATTATGAAGCGCTGGCGGCCGCGAGTCCCCGTGTCGAGCTGGAAGAGATCGGGCGCTCGGTCCGCGGCGAGCCGCTCTACCTCGTCTACATCTCGTCGGAAGACAACATCCGGCAGCTCGACCGCTGGCGCGAGACCGCCGAGCGGCTCGCCCGGGCCCGGGACCTGACCGAGGAAGAGGCGCGCGAACTCGCCCGGGAGGGGAAGGCCATCGTCTGGATCGACGCAGGGCTGCACTCGGCCGAGGTGGCGCACGCCCAGCATGCCCCCCTCCTCGCGCACCACATGGCCACCGACGAGAGCGACGAGGTTCGGCGCATTCGCGACGACGTGATTCTCCTGCTCATGCCGATGATGAATCCCGACGGCCACGAGATCGTGGTCGACTGGTACCGGGGCGTCGCCCGGACCGAGCACGAATTCACGGCGCCCCCGGAAGTCTGGCACGAGTATGTGGGCCACGACATCAATCGTGACTGGTTCATGATGCGACAGGCCGAGACCGAGGCCGTGGCGCACCAGCTCTTCAATGTCTGGTACCCGCAGATCGTCTTCAATCACCACCAGCACTCCCCCTTCCCGACCCGGATCTTCATTCCGCCCTTCTCCGACCCGGTGAACCCCCACATCCACCCCCTGGTGGTGCGCGGCGTGAACATGGTGGGCGAACACATGGCGAAGCGGTTCGAGGAACTCGAGATGCCCGGCGTCGTGTCGGGCCTCACCTTCACCATGTGGTGGAACGGGGGCATGCGAACCGCGCCCTACTTCCACAACCAGGTGGGGATCCTGTCGGAGGTGGCGCACCGATACGCGTCGCCGCAGTACCACGACCCCGATGACCTTCCCACCTCGATTCGCGCGGGTGCGCGCGAGATCTCGATGGTCGAGCCCTCGATCTACTACGCCAACCCGTGGCGGGGGGGGTGGGTGCGGCTGGCCGACCCGGTCCGGTACCACTTCGTGGCCTCGATGGGCGCGCTCGACATCGGCTCGCGACTCCGTGAAGACTGGCTCTTCAACATCTACCGGATGGGAAGCCAGCAGATCCGCGACGGAAATGCGGGCGGACCCTACGCCTACATCTTCCCCACCGACGAGCAGTGGGACCGGGGTGAGGCAGTCGAACTCCTGAACGTGCTCCGGCGCGGCGGGGTGGAGATCCACCGGGCAACGAGCCCGTTCGAGGCCGACGGCACGACCTACCCGGCAGGCACCCATCTCGCCTATGTGGGCCAGGCCTTCCGCGCACACCTGATGGACCTGATGGAGAAGCAGGAGCACCCCCACCGGGAGCTCTACCCGGGCGGCCCGCCGGAGGCTCCGTATGGCGGACTCTCGGGGTGGACGCTCCCGATGCAGATGGCGGTGAACGTGGTCCGGGTCGACACCCCCTTCGAGGCCGAGGCGGTCGAGATCGACGAGATCCCGGTGCCCGAGGCCCGCCTGAGCGGAGCGGGCAGCTGGGGCTTCGTCATCTCCGCCCAGCCCAATGCGGCGCGCACCGCGGTGAACCGCCTCCAGTCCGCGGGGGACCGGGTGCATCTGGCGAGGGAGGGATTCGAGGCCGGGGGGCAGTCCTTCCTGGCCGGAGCGTTCGTGGTCGAGGCCGGCAGCGGGACGCAGGCCCGCATCGAGGGGATCGCGCAGGAACTCGGACTCGAGGTGACGGCGATCGACGCGCCGCCAACAGACGCGACCGTCGAACTCCGCGCGCCGCGCCTCGGCATGTACATGCCCTGGACGGGCAACATGGACGAGGGATGGACCCGGTATGTATTCCACCAGCACGGCTTCCAGCCCGACACACTCCGCAACTCCGACCTGATCGAGGGTGACCTGTCGGACTACGACGTGATCATCTTCACCGACCAGAGTGCCCGCTCGATCATGAACGGGCACGCGCCGGGACGCATGCCGGACGAGTACGTCGGGGGCGTGGGCGAAGCGGGGGCCGCCAACCTCCGGAGCTGGGTCGAGGCGGGCGGCACCCTGGTGACCTTCGACGGCGCGGGCGATTTCGCCATCGAGGCGCTCGACCTTCCGGTGGCCAACGCCACCGCGGCGCTCTCACAGGCGGACTTCTTCGTGCCGGGATCCCTCATCCGCACCCGCTTCGACAACACGCACCCGATCGGCTTCGGCATGCCCGTCGAGACCGCGGCGTTCTTCCAGAACTCGCAGGCCTGGGACGTCCTGGATCATGACCGCGTCGACGTGGTCGGCCGGTACGCGGAGTCCGATCTGCTGATGAGCGGATGGGAGCTCGGTGCCGAGGAGCACCTGGCCGGCAAGCCCGCCGTCGTGCGGGTCCGGGCGGGTGAGGGCGAGGCGGTCCTGATCGGGTTCCGGCCCCAGTTCCGCGCCCAGCCGACGGGCACCTACCGACTCTTCTTCAACGCGATCCTGGGCGCGGGCACCGACGACCGGGCCCCCCTGCTGGAGATGCGCGGCCGCGATCCCGGAGTAGCTCCCCTCTTCTGATCCCGGGACCGGAGGTCGCTGGACGGCGACCGCACGGGGCCGGCTCCGGCGGCAGACAAGCGAGAAGGTGCTGGCCATGCTGGACTCCCTGCGACACTGGCTCTGGCGGGTCTACTTCCGACCCCGCTCCTGGGAAGAGTCCGGGAGGGTCTACGAAGCGGTGGGGGTTCGCCCGGTGAAGGAACTGCTCTTCGGCGGTCGGTACTTCAACGCGGTCGTGAGCGCCATCAGAGGACGCCCCTACCACCCCTTCCGAGGCCCGGGGTGGCCTCGACGGTGGCTCCGCTTCACGATCGTGGTGGAAGCAGGGCACTTCCTCATCGGGATCTACATGCTGGCCCTCGTGTTCGACGCATTCGCCGGGGGTCGGGGACTCACCGCAGCGCGTCTCTTCGTGATCAACGTGCTCGTGAACGTCTACCCCGTGATGGTGCAGCGGTACAACCGTACGCGTCTGGTCAGG
>CAYORZ010000055.1:0-1826 GCA_964406485.1 uncultured Gemmatimonadaceae bacterium
TCGCACTCCCTTCCTCTCCCGACCGCGAATGGGGTGCCGGATGGAGGCGAGCCCTACCGGATACGGTACGACATCTGCCCCCTCCGGACCATCCCGCCCGCCCCGAAGGAGGTCCGATGGATCCCGACTGGACACTCCCCGACGACGACGACGCCCTCCTCGCGGAGTGCGAGGTGCAGACCTTCCGTGCGGGGGGGCCCGGAGGCCAGCATCAGAACCGTACCGAATCGGGGGTGCGTCTGATCCACCGGCCGACGGGACTCCGGGTCGAATCCCGAACGGAGCGGAGCCAGCACCGCAACCGGCGCATCGCCGTGGAGCGGCTCCGGCGCCGCCTCGAGGAACGGCTCCGGACGCCGACGCCCCGGGTGCGGACGCGGGTCCCGCCCCGCGAGCGACGCCGGCGGCTGGAAGAAAAGCGCCGGCGAAGCGAGATCAAGCGGAGGCGCCGTCCTCCCACCCCCGAGGAGTGACCCGCAGGACGGCGCCCCCCCTTGCCGCGTGCGCCCTCTTCCCCCACCCTCCGGCGTCCAACCAGACGAGGGCCCGTAGCTCAGTGGTCAGAGCAGCCGACTCATAATCGGTAGGTCGCAGGTTCGATCCCTGCCGGGCCCACTCCGCAGGGCGATGTGCCTCCCCGGGGGCAGGCGCCTGTCAGACAGGCCACCGCTCTCCGTGGTAGCACATCTCCCAGAACATCCACTCGTAGCGCGTCGAGGTCACGAAGATCTCGACGAGGTGGGCGCGTTTCGCGTCGCTGGCGCCTTCGGCGAGCGTCTCCATCGTCTGCTTGAGCCATTGCACCGCCCCGCCGAACTCTTCCGACGAGTACATCGCGATCCAGTCGGCATACCGCGGGTCATCGGGTGACGCGGTGCGGGCGAGGTGGTGCCCGACCCACGCGTACCCCCAGGCGCAGGGAAGGAGGGCGGCCGAGAGATCGGCGAGATCGCCGTCGGCTGCCGTGCGCACGAGGAAGTCGGTATAGGCCCGGGCGGTAGGCCAGATGGACTCGGCTTCGAGCTCGGCGAGGGTGATCCCGAAGCGCTCGGCGTACCCCCGGTGGAGTCCCATTTCCACATTCAGGGTGAGATCGAGGACGCGGGCGTACCACGCCATCGTCTCGAGGTCCAGCGCCTTGGCCACCCCCCAGGCGAAGATGCGCGAATACTCCTTGAGGTAGAGGTAGTCCTGGCGGACCCAGTTGCTGAAGCGCGCGACCTCGAGAGATCCGTCGCCGAGTCCCTTCACGAAGGGATGCTCCAGCTGCGCATCGAGGATCGACCGCGTCGCCTCGAGGAGCTCGGCGGTGAAGGGGCCGACGCTCGCAAGAACGGCGTCGGTCTCCGCGGCAGATGGCGTCGTGGGGGTCGAGATGTCTGTGGTGGTCATGATGGGCCTCCCGGCCGTCGAGGAACGTGAGGACGACGAGGGGGAGGGACGCACGCACATTCGACTCCCTGCGCCGGCATTATCCGGATCAGGTTCGAGGGTATGATCTCAGCCGGCGTCCGTCACCAGCACCCCTGTCAGCGGGCCAATGATGGACCCGGGGGCGCCCGCGGGCAAGTCCGGGTCAGGTGGGGGAGGGGCATCGCCACGGCTACTCCACCTCGGCCGTCACGCGGCGGGTGAGGGGGCTCACGGCCAGGGCGATGATCCCTGCACTGGCGACGATCCAGGCGACGGTCCGGAAGAGATCGGCGGCGGGGAGGTTCTCGAGAGACCCGGCCACCAGTCCCGCGAAGAGGTTGCCCAGGGCGGCGCCCACGAACCAGATGCCCATCATCTGCCCCACCCGGTTGCGGGGGGCCAGCTTGGTGATG
>CAYORZ010000055.1:1836-8957 GCA_964406485.1 uncultured Gemmatimonadaceae bacterium
CGACCGGCGAGAGAGCCAGTTCACCGACGGTGTGGAAGAAGTAGGTGACCACGAGCCAGGCGGGCGAGACCAGGTTGTCGGGACTCGCGTTCGCCGCGCCCCAGGCGAGCACGAAGAAGCCGGTCGCGAGACCCAGGAGTCCCAGACCGAATTTCGCTCCCATCGACGGATTGGCGTTGCGCCGCGCCAGCCATACCCAGAGCGAGCCGAAGAGGGGCGCCAGGATGATGATGAAGAAGGAGTTGATCGACTGGAGGAACGCGGCCGGGATCTCCCACCCCAGGATGCTCCGGTTCGTGAGGTCGCTCGCGAAGAGGTTGAGCGACGAGCCCGCCTGCTCGAAGCCCGACCAGAAGACGGCCGAGAGCAGGAAGAGCCAGAAGATGACCAGGATCCGCTTGTTCTCGGTCGGGGTGTGTCCCCCGAAGAGCCAGACGTAGATGAAGTAGCCGATGGCCAGGATCAGGATCCCCGAACCGAGGTAGGCGGCCACTTCCTGGATCGTGATGGGGATCGTGCCCGCGTACACGAGCCAGCCGAAGAGAACGACGGCCGCCACGGCGATGCCGAAGCGGACGAAGAAGTCCTTCTGCAGCGCGCGCACCTCGGCCGGAGTGCGCTCCGTCTCGAGTTCGCCCGCCCCCTTGAGGTGCCGGATCCCCATCCGGTACTGGATCAGTCCGGCGACCATCCCGATTCCCGCGAGCGAGAAGCCGAGGTGCCACATCCCGCTCCAGCGGAGCGCGCCGACGCTGAATCCCTCACCCAGCGCCCCACAGAGAATGGGGCCCAGGAGGGCGCCCACGTTGATCCCCATGTAGAAGATCGAGAAGCCCGCGTCGCGGCGCGCGCCCCCATTCGGGTAGAGGTCTCCGACGATCGCCGAGACGTTGGGCTTGAGCAGCCCGGTACCCATGACGATCAGGGCCAGTCCCAGGAAGAAGGTGAACATCGTGGGCACGGCCATGCTGAAGTGTCCGGCCGCGATCACCCACCCTCCGACGTATACCGACTTCCGCTTCCCCCACAGGTTGTCGGCGATCCACCCGCCCGGGAGCGCCAGCAGATACACCAGCGAGGTGTAGAGGCCGTAGATCGCCGCGGCGGTGGCCACATCGAATCCGAGTCCCGGATTGTCCCCGACGGTGGCGGCGGTCATGAAGAGGATCAGGAGCGCGCGCATCCCGTAGTACGAGAAGCGTTCCCACATCTCGGTGAAGAAGAGGGTCGCGAGGCCGCGGGGGTGGCCGAAGAAGGTGCGTTCGGCCACGTGGGTGCTGGGACTGGTCAAGGTTCGTGCTCCCGATCCTGGGGGTCACGAGCGCCCGCAGACGAGGGGGGCGTTCGATTCGATCGGGCAAGCTACGCGCTGCGGGCGACTCCGGCCAGAAAGCGCGCCGCGGATTCCTCGGCCCAGAAGCGGGGGTGACCGAGACGCCCCGTCACGAAGCCCACATGTCCGCCCTGCTCGGTGAGGACCGGGTAGAGGGCCGCGTTGGACTTCATCGCCGCGAGCGGGACCGCGCTGCGGGGAAGGAAGGGGTCGTCCATGGCGTGCAGGAGCAACGTCGGCACCCGGATCCGCTCGAGGTAGCGGGCCGACGACGAGCGGTCGTAGTAGTCGGCGGCGTCGGCGAAGCCGTGCAGCGGAGCGGTCAGGGCGTCGTCGAAGGCG
The DNA here is from genome assembly GCA_964406485.1 of uncultured Gemmatimonadaceae bacterium. GTDB lineage: Bacteria > Gemmatimonadota > Gemmatimonadetes > Longimicrobiales > Gaopeijiaceae > Gaopeijia. The sequence continues at coordinate 3,512 of CAYORZ010000055.1, forward strand.
CGGAGCGTGCGGGCCGAGCGGACGCGGGTCAGGATCGCGTCGTCGCCGACCAGGTGGGCCTTCTCTTCGACCTTCGCCGTCAGCGAGCGGAGGAAGTAGCGGGTGTAGACCATCCGACCCATCGGGGTGGTCTGGAGGCGGTCGGCCCCCGCCGAGAGGTCGTAGGGGACGGAGATGGCCGCCGCAGCCGTCACGCCGACGGAGGGGTCGTGCCCCCGCTCGCCGAGGTACTTGAGGAGGACGTTGCCCCCCAGCGAGAAGCCGAGCGCCACGAGGGGGCGATCCGGGAAGCGCTGGCGGAGCTCCGTGACCACGAACGCCAGGTCGTGGGTCTCGCCGGAGTGGTAGCTGCGCGCGCGGAGATTGGGCTCGCCGGAGCAGGCCCGGAAGTTGAGCCCCACCGCCGCCATCCCGAGTGCCCGCGCCGCCCGGTAGCTCTCCATGCAGTACCCGCGCCGGGCGTGCCCTTCCAGCCCGTGGAGCACCAGCGCAAGGGGGGACTCCGGGTCGGGGTCGACCGTGAAGTCGAGGTCGAGAAAGTCGTCGTCGGGGGTCGTCCACCGCTCCCGTCGCAGGGGGAGGGTGCGACCGTTGCGGAGGAGCTTGCCCAGGAGGGTCTGGGTGTGGGCCCCCGCGAAGCCGCGGAGGGGACGAAAGCTGCGTGGCAGTGGCGGACTCTGGATCATGACGCGCCAAAGATGGCACAACCCCGCAGGGAGAGGGAGGGCTGCGCGCGGGCCGCGGGACCCGGGTGCGTGAAACCCGCCCCTCCGGCCGGGCGTAGGGTGACGCGCCATGGACACCGCCCTCCGCCTCGCTGCCCTCCTTCTCGTGCTGACCCTGCCGGGCCTCGCCGCGGCGCCCCTCGGAGCGATGCAACCCGACGCCGCCCCGCGGCTGTGGGGCGTGGTCCTCACGACCGACGGCACGCGCCACGCGGGATACCTGCGGTGGGACAACGGGGCGAGCGCCCCGGGCGACCGGCTGAGTGGCCGGATCGTCGCCGACCCGGAATGGCTGGACGTCGTCCTGGAGGGCGAGGGGGTTCGTGTGCGCCGGGGGGAGCGGAGCGTGGAGTTCCTGGGGGTTCGCATCACCTGGGACGACGACCGCGACCTGGCGGATTGGCCGCTGCGGGCGCTTCCCCTCGGCGAGGTGGAGGCGATCCGGCGCGTCGGGGACGCCGAATGGGCGGTCCACCTGGCCGGCGGCGAGGTGGCGACCGTCCTGGGGTCGCTCGGGAGCGTCGAGGTCACGGGGGAGCGCGGAGAACGCCTCACCATCGACCCCGACGCCCAGCAGGTGATCGAAGTCGACGCCCCCCCCGCCGGGTGGCCGCCCCCGGCACTCCGCCTCCACGCCGAAGTCGAGGACCGATGGGGGGGGCGGTGGCGGGGGGCGCTGACCTGGGGAGGCGGCGTCGCGCTCGAGAGTGATACCCTGGTGCTTCGCAACGCGGCAGGAGACGCGGCGGCCGTGCCGGCCGGGCAGGTCGACACGATCGAACCCCGCCTGGCCGGGGGCGGCGACGTGACCACGGCCGCGGGCGAACGGGCGACGCTCGAGCAGAACCCGGGCGACGACGTCCGGGTGGTCGACCCCCGCGTGGGGGTGGTGACGCTCCCCGCGAAAGACGTGCGCCAGATCCGGATCCTCGCTGCGCCCCTCCCCCCCGTCCCTCCCGACGGGGGGGGCGGGGTGGTGGGCACCGTCCGCACGCGCGACGGACGGACCATTACCGGAGAAGTCCGGTGGGGCGAGGGGCTCGTCAGCCGGTGGCACCACCTGAGGGGCCGCCGGCGGAGCGTTCACTTCGACGTCCCCCTGGCTGCCGTCGCCCGGATCGAGCCGACGTCACCGGGAAGCGCGCGCCTCCACCTCGTCGACGGACGCACCCTCGAGGTGCGGGGGGGCGATGTCGGCCGCGAGGTGCCCTGGATCGCGGTCATCGTCGCCCCCGACCACGTCGAGTGGATCGAGCGGCGCGACGTCGCCGAGGTGACGTTCGCCCGGGACGAGACGGGAGGGGCCGCCGATGGGCGCTGAGCTGAAGGCCTCCGGGCGCCGCTTCCGGAGGGCGACCGCCCTCGTCGCGGTCGGCGTGGCCGCTCTTGCCGTCGCCACCCCGCGGGGAGCCGCCGCGCAGCACTCGGAGGCCTATGTCGACGACGTCGCTGCCGCCCTCCACCGCGCGGCTTCGGAGAGCTGGCGTGCCCTCGACGCGTCGGTGGTCCGCTACACCGCCCTCGTGCGCCAGCGGATCGGAGCGACGCTCCGCACCCCGCTCAAGGACCGCAACCTCTACCGCACCGAGTCGGCGGCTCGCGTCTTCTGGGACCGCGACCACGAGACGCTCATCCAGGCGCTGGGCGCGCGCGCCAACTACCCGGGCCGCGCCGAGGATCTCGAGATGCCGGGTGCCGAGGCGATCCTCGACAACTTCACCATCGAGGGGGCATTCGACCCCGGCGGGGACCGGCTGATCTTCGGGATGGGCCCGGTCGACCCCGACGGCCTCGACGATGACGACGACTTCCGCATCGCCCACCCCCTCGCCCCCGGCGCCGACTCCCTCTACCGCTTTCGCAGCGGCGATACCCTCATCGTCTCGCTCCCCGACGGCCGGGAATTGCGCGCGATCCGGCTCGACGTCCTCCCCCGCAGCGCCGACCCCCGCTACATCGCGGGCACGCTCTGGATCGAGCCCACCGAAGGGGCCCTCGTCCGCGCCGCCTTCCGTCTCGCCCGGCAGTTCGACGCCATGCGCGACGTTGCCGAGCTGCGGGAGCAGGAGGCGGAGGGGGACTTCAGGTTCGTCCCCGGATTCCTCAAGCCGTGGACCTTCGACATGGAGGTGATGGTCGTCGACTACGCCTACTGGGACTTCCGGGTATGGCTCCCCCGCGCCGCCCGCTTCGAGGGGGTGGCCGCGGCGGGCATCCTGAAGTTTCCGGTGTCGTACGACCTCGCCTACGACATCGAGACCGTCGTCCTCGAAGAGGACCTCGACGACCTGGCGGGGGCGGCGCCCGTCCTCGAGGAGCACCACTTCCGGACGCGGACCCAGGCGATGGCCTTCATGGCCCGGCTCGCCCGGGAGCGCGGGGTGCTCACGGGGGCCGACGGCCGCGCCGTGGAGTGGAGGGCCGACAACCGCGGGCGGCTCCTGCCCCGCGACCTCCGTCGGCTGGGCGACAGCCCCGTACTCCCGCCCCCCATCCACCAGGACGCCGTCGGCTTTCCTTCGGCGGCCGAGATCGGGGCCGCCCTCGACGCGCTCGCGGCCCTCCCCGCGCCGCCGATCACGCGCGACCGGTTGCGGGCGGCGTGGGGACTTCAGCGTCCCGGGCTTGCCCGCTACAATCGGGTCGAGGGCCCCGCGGTGGGGGCGGAGGTCGAGGTGACGGCGTCGTCGTGGGTGGGGCCCCTCACCGTGAGGGGGGTGGGCTTCATCGGCCTGGCCGACCTCGACCCCAAGGCGCGCCTCTCCGTCGAGCGGGCGTCGCTTCGACGCATCCTCCGGGCCGGCGCCTACCGCGAGCTCCGTCCCCTCGATGAGGGCGGACGTCATCTCGGCATAGGCAACTCGTTGCAGGCACTGATCTTCGGTCGCGATGACGGAGAGTACTTCCGGGCCACGGGCCTCGACCTGGAGGTCGCGCCTCCCGTGACCCGCCGCGCCTCATGGTCGCTCCGTTTCTTCGCCGAGCGCCAGGAGCCGGTCGTGCGGAAGACCGACTTCGCGCTCGTGCACGCCCTGGACGACGGGTGGCGGTTTCGCCCGCTCCTCCCTGCCCGCGAAGTCGACGAGGTGGGCGCCGAAGTGCGGATCGCACCGTGGTGGGGCACCGACCCCCGCGCCCCCCAGTTCGGGGCGGAAGTGCAGTTGCGCGGGGGCGGAGGACGGCCGGAGGAGGGCGACGACTACCGCTACCTCCGGGGCGCGCTCACGCTGCGCGCCGCAGTCCCCCGCCTGGAGGGGGGGTGGCGGGGGGCGAGGGATGGGGGGGGGGGGCGCATCGAGGGAGACGCACCCCTCCAGCAGTACTGGACGCTGGGCGGGCCGGCCACCCTGCGCGGCTTCGACGCGACGACGACGGTGGGGCGCCACTTCCTTCGGGGCCGCCTCGAGGTGGCGCGCCAGCACCCCGGGTGGGCCCTGACCCTCTTCGGCGACGTGGGCCGCACCCGGGATCGGCCGGTGTGGAGCGCCGAGGGGGTCGGGCGGTGGGCACCCGACCGGGAGGGGTGGGACCACGACGGCGCCCGTTGGGCCGTGGGACTCGGGGCCAGCATCCTGGACGGCCTGATCCGGCTCGACCTTTCGCGGGGGATCGCCGGGCCCGACCGCCGGACCCGGCTGGACCTCCACCTGGACGCCGTCTTCTGAGGGCCGGCCGGCTCCCGCGCGCGACTGGCCCCGCCGGGGGAGGGGATTAGCTTTGGGCGAGTCGCGCGCGACCGTTCCCGAACCTGTCTCACGTCCCGCCATGAACCGGACCGTCCTCCGCCTCTTCTTTCTCGTCCCGCTCGCCCTTGTCGGCGCCTGCGCCGACGTGCCCCCGGACGGGCTCGAAGTCGGCATCTCGCGGGTCCTCGCCGAGATCCGCAGCGCCACCCTCGATGACCTCGCCTACCACGTCACCCTCCGGGTCCCTGCCGACCGGACGGAGGCTGTCGAGGGCGAGATCGAGGTCTCGTTCGTCTGGGACGATCCCCAGCACCGTGAGGTGGTTCTCGATTTCCGGGACCCCGGGTCGAGGGTCCGCTCGATCGAGGGCGACGGGGGAGCGATCGGGTGGCGCGTCGAGCACGATCACATCGTCCTCGATCCCGATGACCTGAGGGCCGGCGAGGCGAACCGGGTGCGGATCGCATTCCTGGCCGGTGACGAGGCGCTCAACCGGCACGACGACTACCTCTACACCCTCTTCGTCCCCGATCGGGCGCACTTCTCGATCCCCGTCTTCGACCAGCCCGACCTCAAGGCCGAGGTCACGTGGACGCTCACCGTCCCCCAGGGGTGGGTGGCGGTGGCCAACGGTCCGGAGGTGTCTGCGCCGTCGATCCCGGCCGAGCTGCGGGGGGCGGGGGTGGCAGAGAGCGGCGACGCATCGGCGGGGGAGGGGGAGGAGCGCGTCTACACCTTCGCGCCCACCCGGCCGATCCCTCCCTACCTCATGGCCTTCGCCGCCGGGCGTTTCACCGTCGAGGCGGGCGAACGGGAGGGGCGGGAGTACCGCATCTTCCACCGCGAGACCGACGACGCGAAGGTGGCGCGCAACCGCGGTCCGATCCTCGATCTCGTGGCCGCGTCGATGGCGTGGATGGAGGAGTACACCGCGATCCCGCACCCTTTCGCCAAGTACGACCTCGTCTTGCTCCCGTCGTTCCAGTACGGGGGGATGGAGCACCCCGGCGCGGTCTTCTACCGCGCCGAATCGCT
>CAYORZ010000056.1:0-8884 GCA_964406485.1 uncultured Gemmatimonadaceae bacterium
CTCGGCCCGCCCGGACGTGCCTTTCACCTCGCTCTTCGCATACCGCGCGCGGATCCACGCCCGCCCCCACACCACGCGCGCCTGGGCGGCGCTCACCGCCGGGGGCGCGCTCGACTCCTTCGGCCACCGGGCGCAACTCCTCGCCGGCCTCGACGCCGCCTACCAGGAAGTGCTGACCCGGCGGGCCGAGGAAGAGGCCGGGCAGGCCACCCTCTTCGGCGCCGAAGCGGGACCGGGACTCGCCCGTCAGTCACCGCCGCTCCCCGACGTGCCCGACTGGCCCGAACCCGAGCGGCTCGCCCGCGAGAAGGAGGCGCTCGGCTTCTTCATCAGCGGTCACCCCCTCGACCGCTTCCGCGACATCGTCCAGGCCTACGACCGGGTGAACACGCGCAACCTGCGCGACCACCTCGGCCAGAAGATCGAGCTGGCCTGCGTCGTGACCTCGGTGAACCGCCAGATCTCGCGCCGCGACAACTCCGAATGGGGGAAGGTCGTGGTCGAGGACTTCCACGGCACCGCCACGCTCCTCGGCTTCCGGGATGCCTGGCAGCAGTCGAAAGACGACCTCGCCGTCGACCAGGTCGTGCTGATCCGGGGTGCGGTGAGCGGGCGGGAGCGTGACGAGGACGACCCGCCGATCTTTCTCGATGGGGTGGAACCGCTCGAAGCGCTCCCCGAGTCGGGACTCCTCGGCGTCGAGATCGAGGTGCCCCGGGGCACGTCGCTGGAGCCGTCGGCGTTTGCCCGCGCCCGCCAGGTGGTCGAGAAGCGGCCGGGAAAGGCACCGATCGAGGTGGTGGTCCCCGCCGACCGCGGCGGAGACGATGACCGGCTCCGTTCCCGCTCGCTCACGGTCGACCCCCTGGGCGACGCCCTCACCGAGCTCCGCGAGATCTTCGGCAAGGGGCGGGTGCGGCTCGTGCGGCGGGGTGGCGCCGCTCCCTCCGATCCGCCCGCGGCGCGCCAGCGGCCGCGCGGGGCGCCCTGGAAGTCGCGGAGCGCCTGACTCAGCCGTCGCGGGCCAGCGCCGCGTACCCCGCGTCGAGGACCGCCACCTGGACATCGCCGCAACGGAGGACGATCCGCAGCCGCATCCGCGCGCGGCCTCTCCGGCCGAAGCGGGAACGGAAACGCTCCCACTGGGCCTCGTCCGGGGGGAGCGCCCGCGCGATCACCGCTCCCGGCGCGGGCGCCGAGTAGCGCACCTCGGCCCGCTGGATGACGATGTCGGCATCGAGTCCCGCGTCGAGGGTGAGGAGGTGCGTGAGGCTCCACCCGGCCAGGATTCCCAGCGCCGAGGCCGACCCCCCGAAAAAGGTCCCGTGATGATTGAGGTTGGGGGCCAGCGGCGCCTCGATCTCCAACCCTTCCGGACCCCACGACCGCACCACCGCGCCCATTTCGCGGGCCAGGGGAATCTGCTCGTGGAGGATCGTCTGCAGGCGTCGGGCGGGAAAGTCGTCAGACACGAGGAGGCGGGTGAGGGGGTGGAGCGGCCGCCCGGAGAAAGGTGGGGGGCCGTGAGGTCCCGGATCCGGGAGGGAGGGTCGCCGGTACGCTAACGGTCGGACTGGGCCAGGCGGTAGCCTCGCCCCCGCACTGTCTGGATGATGCGCCCTTCCCCTTCGGCCTCGAGCTTTCCGCGCAGGTTGCCCAGGTGGACGTTGACCACCCCGGTGCCGGGGTCGAAGGTGAGTCCCCAGACGAGACGCAGCAGCTCTTCCTTCGAGAAGGTCCGTCCCGGGCGGAGCATGAGGGTCTCGAGCAGCTTGAGTTCGATGTTCGTGAGGGGCACGTCGCGGTCGCCCCGCCGGACCTCCCGGCGGACCCGGTCGAGCTCGAGGTCGTGGAAGTGGAGGATCGTGTTCGCCTCCATCCCCACTCGCCGCTTCAGGGCACGGAGGTGGGCCTGGAGTTCGCCGATGCGGAAGGGCTTGGGGAGGTAGGCGTCGGCCCCCTCCTCCAGGCCGTGGATCACGTCTTCCTCGGTGTCCTTCTGGGTGAGCATGAGGATCGGGGTGGTGACGCCGCGATCGCGGAGTTCCCGGGCCACCGCGAAGCCGTCCATCCCGGGGAGCATCACATCGAGGATGATCGCATCGAACGACCGCGTCTGGACCAGTTCGAGACCCGCTTCTCCGGTGGCGGCCGCCGAAACGGCATGCCCATCCTGCTCGAGGCCGCGGCGGATCACGTCCACGACTTCGGGCTGGTCATCGACCACGAGAATCTCCAGGGGCCGACTGTCGTCCACGACACCATCCGTTCTGGAGCGAGGGGAGTTCGGATTCCGACCGTCTGGAGTCTATTCCGTCTCCCCCTGCGCGCGCCACCCTCCCCCCGCCTCGGCTCCGGCCAGGGCGCGGCTCATCCCCATCATGAAGACGATCAGGAGGACGGGTCCTGAGAGGATCGCCACCGCGAGCACCGCGAGCATCGTGCCCTGCGCGTCGCCGCCCATCGCGGTCCGATAGCTGCCGACCACAATGAAGCCGAAGATGATGAGGAGTTCGGCCGCGACCAGCGCCATGAAGATGCGCATCTGCTCGATCACGGGCGGGTGGACCTCGACGGGGCGGTCGGCGAGCGTGCCCCCCGAGGGGAGGGTGATCCGCGCGGGGTTGCGCACGATCCACCCCCGCAGCACGGCCACCACGGCCCAGAGGCCGAGAGCCACTGCAGGGAGGGCGAACCAGGAAAGGAGGGTTGTCTCCGACCACCGGTCCACGACCCCGTCCGGCCCGAAGTGGGTCGGTACCTGATCGGGAAGGCGGGGCCATGCCCAGACGGCGAAGCCGACGAGGCCGGTGGCGAGCAGCAGGTTGAGCGTGTCGAGCAGCCGTCTCATTCGTCTCGGGGGTGCGGGGAGTGTCGGGGGGCAGCCGGAGGGAGAGAAGCCGGGACGCCCGCGAGCCACCCCTCCACCACCCCGAGCCACTCCTCGGGCGCCTCGAGGTGGACGGCGTGGCCCACGCCCGCGACAGACGTCCAGGTGGCCGTGGGGAGGAGGGCGGCCATGCGGCGCGCGAGACCCGTGAACTTCTCGTCGCGCTCGCCCGTGATCAGCAGGGTCGGGAGCGGGAGGGCCGCGAGGCGGTCCCAGTACGGGCGCTGGCTCCCCGTCCCACCGCCCCGCAGGGCGGCGGCCAACGCCTCCGGTCGGTTCCGGACCCGTACGCCCCGGGCCTGCCGGCGCACGGCCTCCGGGAGGGTGGCGAAGAGGGGGAGCCGCAGCCAGTCGTCCACGAACGCCTCGACCCCCTCGGCGATCAGGCGCCGCGCCCGCTGCTCGTCGGCAGCCCTCCGCTCGGCCCGGGCGGCGTCGCCCTCGAGCCCGGGCGAGGTCGACTCCAGGATCATGCGCCCCGGCCGCAGGATTCCTTCGGCGACCCCGGCAAGGAGGATCCGCCCTCCCATCGAGTAGCCGAGCCAGTCGGCCCCTTCGGCGCCGAGGTGCTCCGCCAGGCGGGCGAGTCCTTCGGCAACCCGCTCGACCGTGTACCCCCGGGGCGAGGGGGGGGCGGAGCTGTGGCCGTGACCCGGAAGGTCGGGGGCGATGACGCTCCGCCCGGCGGCGAGGCGCTGCGCGAGCGCACGCCACCCCTCCGCCGACCCCATGAAGCCGTGGAGAAGGACGAGGGGCGGGCGCCCGGTCTCTCGGCCGTGGATCACCGCCCGGATCGCGACCCCTCGCCCGACGTTCACCCGGCAGGAGCGGCGCGGCACCTCCGGCACGGTCACCGCGACGGCGGGCGCCGCCGTCGCGGCTTGCGGCCCTGATTCGGGTGCTTCAGATGTCGCCATGTCTCTCCCCGTCGCAGCATGTGGATCGTGCTCGGAGACACCTCGAGTCGACGTGCCCACTCCGATCCCGGAGTGGCCCAGCGGTCCCGCTCGTCGTCCCAATCCTCCAGTACGGCCAACGCCTGCTCTTTCGTCAACTCGGCGTGCGGCGACTTCTCGCCCTGCAGCCAGACGTTGCGTCCGTTCCACCTTCCGGGCGGCTGGAGGGGGCCCGGCAGGTGACGTCCGGCGGTGCCGATACAGTAGTGGCGCACCTGATCGGCCGAATAGTCGGGATACCGGCGGGCGATCTCCGCATACGAGGTCCGGGCTGCGGCGAGGGCGCGCCACGTCTCGACGAGATCGGCGGGGGGGCGAGGCATGGGTGAGTCCTGTGCAGGGGGGCACCAGCGCGTCCCCGGAGCATAACCGCTCCCCGAGGGGGCAGACCACGTGGGAGCGACGACCGGCACCCGAAAATCCCGACGTGTCGCAGCGCTTTCCAGATCGAGTCACCGGATGCCCCGGCGGGCCCGCCGGCGTACCTTGAAGGGTGAGCGGCTCGCTCCCGGCCGCTCGCGTCCTTCCCCCGACCTCGCCACCCGTGGACCTGACGAACCGCACACCCCTCCCCGCTGCGCTCTCGGTGACCGAACTGTCGCCCGAGCTCCCCCGCGTGTGCTTCCTGGCCGCCAAGGCCACCTGGCGGTGGGACGAGGGGGGGCAACTCACCCTCGACACGCAGGAACCGTTCGGGATCCTCGACGAAGACGAGGAGACCGACGTCGGGCTCCTCCCGCGCGACAACCTCCCCCGGCGCGACGAAGCCTTCGAGGTGATCGTTCTCGGGGCTGCCTACCCGCCGGGAGGGCGACCGGCCACCTGGTGCCCGGTGCGGATGCAGGTGGGGGCGGTCCATCACGACCTGCTCGTGATCGGGGACCGCGAATGGCTCCCCGTCGACGCCCCCACGACCCAGCGGGTCATCTCCGACCCCGCCCCCTTCACCCGCATGCCGCTCACCTGGGAGCGCTCCTTCGGCGGCGCGGCCACCGTCCTTCTCGACCCCGACGCCGAAGTGACGGTGAGTCACGGCATGAACCCCCTCGGCACCGGTTTCGACCCGGCCCCCGCCGCCCGCATCCTCGCCCGGCAGATCGGCACGCCCGAGGGGTGGCCGCGGGTGGATCGTCGACGCCGCCTTCCCAACATCGAACGCCCCGACGACCGGGTCGCGAACTGGGCATCGGACCCCCGCCCCGGGGGGTGGGCGACGATCCCCCTCGACTCGCCCATGCACGGCCGCCGGCTGATCGACTCGGACGCCCTCGTCCGGGAACCGAACCCCTCCTGGCCCCATCACGAAGCGCTCTACCGCGCCCACCCGGAGTGGATCCTCCCGCTCCCCGAAGGGGGGTGCCCCGTCGTCCTCGACGGCCTCACTCCCGAGGGGCGCGTGGTGCTGCACCTGCCCCGCCTGCGCGTGATCATGGACTGGCTGATCGGAGACGAGCGGGGCAGCCTGGAACTCCGCCCCCACACCCTCGTCCTCCTTCCCGAGCAACGCCGCCTCTACATCGTCTACCGTACCCACTTCAACGTCCCCCGACCGGGAGTGGAGCGCGCCCTGCGGCTCCGCACCGCGGAAGGGTGGTACGGAGAGTCCGTCGCATGATCGAGTGTTTCACGAGTCGCGCCTTCGATGTCTCGTGGGGCATGTGGATGCACCAGTGCATCCCGCCGCCGCCTGCCCCCCCCTTCTTCCAGCCCTCGTTCGAGATGTTCGCCACGCAGGCGTGGACCTTCGGCCTGCCGTTCGCCAACAAGCTCACGAAGCGGACGCTGGTGAACAGCGTACCGATCGCTCTGGCGGGGCACGACATCGGACCCCTGATCCCCGATCTCACCCCGGGGTGCCCGCTGCCTGCGAACCTGGCGCTCATGTGGCCCTTCTCGAGCCGCAAGATCATGTTTTCGTCGTCGGTGAGCACCGCCGAGGGTACACCGATCGGGTGCGCAGAGACGCTCCTGGTCCCCTTCCCGATGATGACATGCGGAGACCCGGTGTCGGCTCCCGTCATCCTCCACATGACCAATTGCATCAACACCGTGAAGGTCGGGATGACGCCGGGCGACATTCTTCTCGGGGTCTCCGCGATCCTCATATCGGTAGGGACCGACCTTCTCTTCTTCGGCCTGGGGAAGGCCCGCGAAGCGCGCCAGGCCGCGCGGCAGGCCACCCAGGGGGCCGCGGGAAAGGTGCAGGCGTCGGTACAGCGCCAGGTGCTCGAGGGACTCCGGGGCAAGATTCTCCCCTGGTACGGTGACGGGGGACTGAATGCGGCCAAGACGGCCGTCTCGGCCGCCACCGGTTTCATGATCAATGCGGCGCAGGGCAACAACACGGGAAGCATCGAACTCGTCAACCTGGGGCCCGGAGGCTCGATCACCGTGGGCTACTCCGACGAGATCGATGCCGAGTCCGGAGAATCCCGGGGACTGACGGCCGAAGGCGGGGTCATCGGAGCGATCCTCGGCAGCGGCGGCGACAGCGGGGGCGGAGGCGGATCATGAGCGAGCGAACCCCGGTGCGCCCCTCGTACGACGCCGTCGTCGACCTCTATCCGGGAGACGCGATACGGCGGGCGGCGTACGCCCTGGTCAAGTTCACCTTCGAGCCGCGCGCGGGGCGCGCCCGACTCGTCGAGGCCGAGCCCCTCCTGCACGACATCCGCGACCCCGACGCCGAGCCCCGTATCGTCCCCGGCACCGACTTCTGGCCCTTCAAGGCGCGCACCGACCTGGTCGTCCGGGGGGAGGCCCACGCGCCCCACGGCCGCCCCACCTCGCGCATGGAGGTCTCGGTCGCCGTCGGCGAGCACACCCTCAAGCGGATCGCCGTCTTCGGCGACCGCCGCGTCGAGTGGGAGTCGTCGGGACGGGTTCGCTTCGGCCTGCCCGAGCCGTTCGAGACGATGCCCGTCGCGTGGGACCGGGCCTTCGGGGGGTGCGACTTCCGGGTCCCCCTCCCCGAGCCGCTCACCGACGGCCTCAGGATCCAGCTGCACCACGACCACCCCGGGCTCTACCCCCGCAACCCCTTCGGGCGCGGCTACGCCGTCCTCCCCGATCCGGTCGACGACTTCTTCCTGCCCAACCTCGAGGATCCCGACGACCTCCTCGCCGACGGCCGGCTGATCACCGGCGACCCGCGACTCTGGTACACGCGGCCGCTCCCGTGGACCTTCGACTGGATGCATCCGGTCGCCTTCCCCCGGTACCTCTACATGGGAGTGGGGGCCGAGGCGTGGTTCCCGGGACCCCAGGACCGCACCCTCCCCGAGGTGGCTCGCGGCTACCTCCGTCCGGGGTATCGCGACGCCTTCGAGCGCGACCCGCCGCTTCTCGATCCGATGCAGCCCTTCATGCAGGGCGCGTCGCACGGGATGGCCCTCGCCGACCCTGCGCCCGGCCTTCCGATCCGGATCCGCGGGATGCACCCGGAGATCGACGAGGTGGTGATGCCCCTCCCGGACCGTTCCCCCTGGATCGAGCTGATGCTCGACGGACGGCCGCTTCCCACCGAGGTGCGGATGCACCACGTCGTCTGCCGTCCGGGCGAGATGCGCTACACCATCGTCTACGGTGCCGAGGCATCCCTCCCGCGCGGCTTCGTGCCCGGGATCCACGGACGGATCCCCCTGGCCGTGCGGGTCGGAGAAGACGAGCCCATCGCCTACGTCGCCCCGCCGACGATGAAGTCACGCCTGGACACCCCTCCCCCCTCCGACCCGGAGGACTCCGATGTGCCCTGACACCCCCTCGCGCTCCCCCGCCCTCCTGGACGGGGTCGTGCGCTCGCCGGCGCGGACTGCCGCCGAGTGGACGCCGTCGACCGCCGACGCCCGGACTGCCGGGCCCGGCGAGCCCCGTAGCCGCGCCGAACTCTCCCGGATCGCCATCTGCGTCGACGACCGCCACCCCACCCTGGTCGGGCGGGTCAAGGTGGTCTGGCGACCCACCCCGGACGCCGACGAGGAGGAGCGGTGGGTGGCCACCCTCCAGTCGACGGTGGTGCGGGAGGGAGACCGCGTGCTCCTGGTGCACCCGGCCCACAGCGACGAGCCGGTGGTGGTCGGTGTGGTCGACGGGTTTCGCCGGCGTGCGGAACCCGACCCCACCCGACACCCCACCGTCGAGCTCCCCGAAGACGAGGCCCTGCGGGTGGTCGACCGTGCCGGACGCCCCCTGGTCGAGATCCGGGCAGGGCACGCCGGAGCCGAACTGCGCCTGGTCGACGAAGACGTGGCGCTCCGGGTCGGTGGCCGCTTCCGCATCGAGGCAGGTGCGATCGAGATGCGCGCCTCGGCAGGCGGTGTCGACGTCGAGGCCTCTGACGACGTCAGGATCCGGGGCGAAGTCGTGAAACTGAACTAGTACCCCAGCCCGAGCATTCGAACCATGCTGACCCTTCCCAGTACCTCGTTCCGGATTCCCGGCCGTCTCCTGGTCACCGAGCCCACCCGCGTCCCGAGGGTGTGGAAAGGACTCCCGACCACCATCGAACTCACCCGCGAGATCGAGGTCTTCCGGATCCACGGCCCGCGTCTCGGCCTGGAGGGGGAGTGGTACGCCCTCGGCGAGTGGATCGAGCGGGTGGGCGGACTCCCCCGGGGCGCGGGCGTTCGCCCCCCCCTCGCCTACGATGCCCAGGTGACGCTCGAGGCGGGGACCGTGCTCAATGTGGGCGTCTGCAACCCTGTGCTCGGTGACTCCGACGCGCCACTTCACGCCGAGCTGGTGCGGGGTTCCGTCTCGCGGACCCGCCCGCTCGACGGGTGGTGGGGGAGCGTCTCGCCCGGGTAGGCGGGAGGCGTCCCGGGATTGCCCCCCCGCCCAGGGGTCAGTTGAGCTTCACCATCCCGTTCACCTGGACCATCGCCCCGGTGATCTTCACCTGTGACCCCTCGAGTTCCAGGGCGGCGGGGGTGCTGATCTTCACCCCGGCCGTCCCCGTGATCTCGACCTGCCCCGTGCCGTTCACCTTCACCGTCCCGGCGCCGACGCCGTAGCAGACGCCCGACACGAGGAAGAACAG
>CAYORZ010000057.1:0-303 GCA_964406485.1 uncultured Gemmatimonadaceae bacterium
CTCCGCCCCCTCCCCGCTCGCGCCCTTGCGGCCCTCTGCTGGGCCGTCACCCCCCTGGTAGGGCAGAACGTGGTCCTCGACGAGGGGCGCTTCGCCCTCTTCCTCGAGGGGCGCGAGGCCGGGACCGAGAGCTTCACCATCCACCGGGTCGGGTTGGGTGCCGATGCGCGCATCCTCGCCTCCGGAACCGTCACCTTCGAGGGGGTCGAGAGCCGCCCCACCCTCGAGAGTCGCACCGACTTCGTGATGACCCGCTATCAGAACGCCCTCTCGGGGGCGCGGTCGGCGGAGCTCTCCGTCGTC
>CAYORZ010000057.1:313-8820 GCA_964406485.1 uncultured Gemmatimonadaceae bacterium
GATGAGTTCTCCGGAGGGGGATCAGCAGCGGGAGTACCGCGCCGCGCCCCGCACCGTTGTCCTGGAACCGCACGTCGCGTACCACTACTACTTCGCCGCCCGCCTCGTCGAGGAGGGTACGGGACCGATCCTCGCCCTGATCCCCTCGGAGGGGGGGCAGGAGCGCCTCGAAGTGGTGTCGAGCGAGGTCGAACCCTTCCGGCTGGGGACGGAACAGCTCCAGGCCCGACACCTGCGCCTGCGCAACGGCGCGGCGGTCCACGATGTCTGGGTCGACGAGCAGGGGCGGGTCCTGCGGGTGGAACTCCCGGGGATCGGCTTCCGGGCCGAGCGTCTGCCCGCCGGCTCCTGAGTGCCCGTATCGAAGCATTCGGCCGTGGCGTCCGTAGCCATGTCGCGTCGTTGAAACCCCTTCGGAAGGGGAGTCGTACGGGGGCAGAGTCCTCGCCACTCCCCCCTCCTCGTTCCGAGATTACCATTCCGCACCCTGCCACTCCCCGCACACCGCCGGAGGCCTACGTGCACCCTGCGCGCTCCCGCCCCGTTGCGCAGACCTCGGGTCTGCTCGCGGCCGCCCTCCTCGCCTGCGCCCTCGCCCTCCCCGCTGCAGGCCAGGGACTCCCGACCGCCCCCGCCTTCCTCTCTCTCGATGAAGCGATCGAGTTGGCGCGCCAGCACAATCCCGGCTACCGGGCGATCCGCAACGATCTCACCACCGCCAACTGGGGGGTCCGGGCCGCCTACGGTCGCCTGCTCCCCTCGGCAAGCGTGTCGGCCGGGGTGGGGTGGCAGGGATCCGGAGCCCAGCGGATCGGCAACCTGACCCTCGAGGACCTCGGCGTCGGCGCGCAGCCGAACTACTACTCGAGCAACTACAGCATCGGCCTGGGCTACACGCTGAGCGGAGCCACCCTCCACGGCGTCTCCGAGGCGAAGGCGACCCGCGAGCAGACCGTCGCGATGATCGAGCAGGCCGAGCTGGACCTCGACACCCGCGTCACCCTCGCCTACCTCGACGTCCTCCGGCAGAAGGACGGCGTCGAACTCGCCGGGCAGCAGCTCGAGAGGGCCCGCTTCAACCTCCGCCTGGTCCAGGCGCAGATGGACGTGGGCACCGCGACCGGACTGGCCGTCAACCAGGCCGAAGTCCAGGTGGGGCGCGCCGAGGTCGCGGTCGTCCAGGCCGAAAACGCGGCCGCCACCTCGACCTACCGCCTCCTCCAGACGATCGGACTCCGCCCCTCGCCGGCCGTCGCGCTCACCACCGACTTCGAGGTGACCCCCCCGGAGTGGTCGGAGGCCGAGCTCCTGTCGATGGCGATGGAGCTCAACCCCGTCCTCCAGAGTCGGCGTTCCGGCCGCGACGCGGCCCGCAGCGGAGTGGGGAGCGCCCGATCGGCCTACTTCCCCTCGCTCAGTCTCAACGTCGGATGGAGCGGCTTCACCCGCCAGGCGAGCAACACCGACCTCCTGGTCGCCCAGGGCCAGGCGTCGGCGGCGGCCTCCTTCCAGAACTGCCAGAACACCAACGAACTCTACTCGCGGCTCGCCGACCCGCTCCCCCCCATCGACTGCAGCCGCCTCGTCTTCACCGACAGCGACCGGCAGCGGATCATCGAGGGCAATGACGTCTTTCCCTTCGACTTCACCCGCTCGCCGCCGAACGCCTCGCTCTCCGTCTCGCTCCCGATTTTCCAGGGATTTGCCCGGCAGCAGCAGGTCGAGGCGGCACAGGCCCGGCTCGACGACACCGAACACCAGCTGCGGGAGCAGGAGATCGCGCTGCACGCCGACGTCGCCATCCGCCTGGCCCAGCTCCGGACGGCGCACCGCAGCGTCGAGATCGAGGAGCGCAACCAGGCGTACGCCGACGAGCAGCTGCGGCTCGCGGGGGAGCAGTACCGGGTGGGGCTCGTCCCCTTCCTGGATCTGGTCGAGGCCGAGACGGTCAAGGTCCAGGCGGATCGCGACCTCCTCAACGCGGCCTACGCCTATCACGAGGCACTCACGAATCTCGAGGCCGTGGTCGGCCGGCGCCTCCGCAACCGCTGATTGAAAGGGATCACCTGATGACGGGATTTCAGAAGGGACTCGTGGGCCTCGGTGTCGTCGCCCTCCTGGGAACGGCCGCCTTCATGGCCCTGAACTCCGCCGGGGGGAAGGGCGTGCCGGTGCGGATGGAAGAGATCCGCAGTCGTGATCTCGTGGCGACGGTGACGGCCAGCGGCAACATCCGCCCCCGGCGTTCGGTCGACATCTCGTCGGACGTGGCGGCGCGGGTCGCCGAGCTCCTCGTGCGCGAAGGCGATGACGTCGAGGAGGGCGACGTGCTCCTCCGTCTCGACCGCACCCAGCTCGAGGCCGCGCGCGCCCGCGCACAGGCCAGCGTGAGCCAGTCCCGTGCCCAGGCCGCCCAGCAGGCCGCCAACCTCACGCGGCAGAGTCGGGAGTACGAACGGATCCAGGGACTCTGGATGCGGGACTCCCTCCTCGTCAGCCGGCAGCAGCTCGACGACGCCGAGACGAACCTCGAGATCGCACGGGCCAACATGGCGTCGGCCGAATACGGGGTGGAAGTGGCCCAGGCCGCCCTCGAGGAAGCCGAGGACCGGCTTTCGAAGACGGTCTTCCGGGCTCCCATCGCCGGCAAGGTCACCCGCCTGAACGTGGAGGTGGGCGAGACCGTCGTGATGGGAACGATGAACAATCCCGGTTCGCTGATCCTCACCATCTCCGACCTTTCGGTGGTCGAGGTCGTGGTCCAGATGGACGAAACCGACGTGCCCCGGCTCACCATGGGCGATTCGGCCGTGGTGCTGATCGACGCCTTCCCCAACGACACCTTCACCGCGCAGGTCACCGAGATCGGCAATTCGGCGATCCGCCCCCCGTCGTCGACGGCCACCGCGGGGCAGCAGCAGGCGATCGATTTCGAGGTCGTGCTCACGCTCGCCCCCACCGACGTCCTCCTCCGCCCCGACCTCTCGGCGACGGCCGAGATCATCACCGACGTCCGACCGGGGGCCATCGCGGTCCCGATCATCGCGCTCACGGTGCGCGAAGACACCACCGCGGCTGCCGAGGGCGAGGTGCGCGACATCGAGGGCGTCTTCGTCGTCGAGGAGGGGGTCGCCCGGTTCCGACCGGTCACCGTGGGAATCGCGGGGGCAGAACACTTCGAGGTCACCGAAGGGCTTTCGGGGGGCGAGACCGTGGTGGCGGGTCCCTACCAGACCATCCGCACCCTCCAGGACGGTGATCCCGTGCGCCGCGACGAGGCGCTCTCGGCCGCGCCCGGCGCCACCGGCGGCTGAGGCGGGGCGGAGAGCGGCATGCACTTCCGGGAAGCCATCCGCCTGGCCATGATCCAGATCTCCACCCAGAAGCTGAAGAGCTTCTTCAGCGTCCTGGGGGTGATCATCGGGATCATGTTCCTCATCGTGGTGGTCAGCGTCGTGGAGGGGATGGACCGGTACATCAAGGAGGACTTCTCGTCGCAGATCTTCGGGGTCAACACGATCACCGTCCGCCGGACCCCTTCGGTCAACATCAACGTCAACGCCGAGCAGTGGCGCGAGTGGGCGCGCCGCCCCCGGCTCACCGAGGCCGACGCCGAGGCGATCCGGGAGTCGGTGACCCACCCGACACGGGTGGGCGTCAACTCCACCGGTGGCGGCGAGGTCAGCGCGGAAGGCCGCACCGTCTCCAACGTGCAGCTCGTCGGCGCGTCGCCCGAGGTCTTCCTGATCCGCAACTGGACCATCGATCGCGGGCGCGCCTTCACCGACCAGGAGAACCGGGGGGGCGTTCCGGTCGCCGTCCTGGGTTCCGAGACCGCCGACGTCCTCTTCGAGGGGCTCGACCCCCTCGGGCGGACGGTGCGGGTGAACGGCTTTCCGTACCGGGTGATCGGGTTGATCGAGGAACGGGGCTCGCTCTTCGGCCAGTCCCTCGACAACCAGCTGGTCGCGCCGGCCCGCTCCCCCATCCGCTCCCTCGTGGCGCCGCGAGGCTTCGTCGACGAGATCCTCGTGCAGGCGATCGAACCCGGCGACGTGCGGGCGGTCCAGACCGAGATCGAGGGGGTGATGCGGGTGCGGCACCGGCTACGGCCGGCCGAAGAGAACGACTTCGTGGCGGAGACGGCCGATGACTCGCTGAGCTTCTGGGACCGCATCTCGACGATCCTCTTCACCGCGCTCCCCGGTCTGGTGGCCATCTCCCTGGTCGTGGGAGGGATCGTGATCATGAACATCATGCTCGTCTCGGTGATGGAGCGGACCCGCGAGATCGGGGTGCGCAAGGCCCTGGGAGCGCGCCGCCGCGACATCCTTTCGCAGGTGCTGGTGGAGTCGGCGACCCTCTCCCTGGTGGGGGCCGTCATCGGGGTGGCCACCGGCGCAGGCCTGGCAGCCCTCGTCCGCGCCGTCTCGCCCCTCCCCGCGGTGGTGGCCCCGGGGTGGGTGACGCTGGGCGTGGTGCTCGGCATCACGGTGGGGATCGCGGCCGGCGTCTATCCGGCTGCACGCGCCTCCAGACTCGATCCCGTCGACGCCCTCCGCCATGAATGACGCCCGCCGGGGTGCGAGTCCCCTCACCGTCCTCCGCGAGGGGATCGGCATCGCCTTCGACGCGATCCGCGCCAACCGGATCCGGGCAGGGCTGACGATCCTCGGCGTGGGGATCGGGGTGGCCGTCGTGGTCACCATGGCCGCCCTCATCACCGGAATCCGGTCCTCCGTTCTCGAGGCGTTCGAAGCGGCCGGCCCCGAGAACTTCATCGTGGTCCGCTTCGACTTCACCGCCGTCTTCTTCGACACGGGCAGCGGACGCCCGCCCTGGTGGGACAAGCCGATCATCACGCCCGACGAAGCGCAGCGGATCGGGCGTCTGCCCTCGGTCGACGAGGCACTCTACAGCTACCAGTTCTCCACATCGGTGGGGTGGGGGAACCGCCAGCTGACCGGAGTGTCGGGACAGGGGTACTCCTCGGGGTGGCCCCGCTACGCCCAGGGGGACTTCGTGGCCGGCCGCGACTTCACGCCGGCCGAGGTACGCGAGTCGCGGGCCGTGGTGGTCCTCTCCGAGGCGCTGGCCGACGAACTCTTCGGTCCCCTCGATCCGATCGGCAGAACGGTCCGGCTCTCGAGTCCCGTCCGCGACGTTCGTGACGACTTCCGGGTCGTCGGGGTCTACCTCCAGGCCGAGAACATCTTCTCGTCGGCGATCGATCACTGGCTCGTGGTTCCGTACACGACCGGCCTCCGGCGGCTGAAAGCCGACGATTCGCAGGCGCAGATCCTGGTCGTCCCCGACTCGACGGCTCCGTCGTCGCTCGCCCGCGACGAAGTGATCGCGTCCCTCCGCGCGGCGCGGGGGCTGGGGCCTCGCGACGAGAACGACTTCGCGATCCTCCAGTCCGCGCAGCTGGTCGACTCCTTCAACCAGCTCACCGGCGTCTTCTTCCTGGTCATGCTCGCCCTCTCGTCGGCCGGCCTCCTCGTCGGGGGCGTCGGGGTGATCGGGATCATGCTGATCTCGGTCACCGAACGCACCCGCGAGATCGGGGTTCGCAAGGCGGTGGGGGCGACGCGACGCGAGATCCTCTGGCAGTTCCTGGTCGAGGCCGGGGTGCTCACGATGCTCGGAGGCGCCCTGGGACTCCTTCTCGGGGGCGGCCTCGCCTGGGCCGTCGCCGCCCTCACCCCCATCCCCGCCGAAATCCCGCTCTGGTCGGTCGGGGCCGCGCTCGCTTCGGCGGCCTTCACCGGCATGCTTTTCGGTCTCCTTCCCGCCTACCGCGCCGCCCGCCTCGAACCGGTCGAGGCCCTGCGGGCGGAGTGAGCGACGCTGCCATGTCCGATGCCCTCGATCTCCTCGCGATCTTTGCCCACCCCGACGACGCCGAACTCCTCTGCGGCGGGGCCCTCATCAAGAGCGCCGACCGGGGCGAGCGAACCGGAGTTCTCGATCTCACCCGAGGCGAGATGGGCTCCAGCGGAACTCCCGAGTTGCGGGCCGAGGAGGCTCGCGCGGCGGCCGAGATCATGGGACTGGCGGTTCGCCGCAACGCCGGACTTCCCGACGGCCAGCTCGCCAACGACACGCCGTCACGGATCCGGGTCGCCACGCTCCTCCGCGAGCTCCGGCCGCGGACGGTGGTCACCCACTGGGTCCGCGGGCGACACCCCGATCATCGGGTGGCGTCCGCTCTGGTCCGCGACGCCTGCTTCCTCGCCGGATTGCGCAACTTTCCCGCCGAGGGCGCCCCGCACCGCCCGCTCAAGGTGGTCCACGCCACCGCCTTCCGCGAAGACGCCGACCCGCCGACCTTCGTGGTCGACATCACGGAGCAGATGGACCGCAAGCTCGCAGCGATCCAGGCGTACGACTCGCAATTTCGCGGGGTCTCGCAAGCCGGCGAGGTGATGCCGGGGGGACGACGCGCACTTGCCGAGCAGATCCGGGCCCGCTGCGCCGGGTGGGGCTCCCTGATCCGGCGTCCGTACGGCGAGCCCTTCCGGACCGACGAGACGATGGAGGCCGAAGCCCTTACCGCCGTCCGGGTGGCCTCGTTCTAGCGCGTGCCCCGAGAGAGGCGTGCCCCCCGTATACCCCGAGACACCGCGGTCGAGGGGTGAGTCCCGCCTCTCATCGGGTTATCTTCCCGACATGTCCGTCACCGCCGATCCGATCTATCTCGACTACGCTGCCACGACGCCGCTCCGTCCCGAGGTGCGCGAGGCGATGGAGCCCTACCACTCCGGGCGCTTCGGCAACCCGTCGTCGCCCCACCGCTGGGGACGCGCGGCCCGTGCTGCCCTCGAGGAGTCCCGGGCCCGCATCGCCGAAGCCCTCGGCGCCCGCCACCGCGACGTGGTCTTCGTGCGGGGGGGCACGGAATCCGACAACCTGGCGATCCTCGGGCGGGCCGAAGCGGCCCTCGCGGAGGGCGAGCGCCCCTGCATCGTGACCGCGGCCACCGAGCACAAGGCCGTTCTCGACGCCACCCGCTCGATCGTGGCCCGGGGCGGACGGGCCGTCGTCGTCCCGGTGCAGACCGACGGCATCGTCGATCTCGACGCCGTCGACCGCGCCCTCACCGACGACGCCCCATGCCTCGTCTCGCTCATGTGGGTCAACAACGAGACCGGGGTGATCCAGCCGATCCGCGAACTCGTGGAGCGGGCGAGCCGAGTGGGGGTTCCGGTCCACACCGACGCAGTGCAGGCGGTCGGCAAGGTACCGGTCGACTTCGGCGCGGCCGGCGTGGCCTGCCTCTCGGTGACCGGGCACAAGATCTACGGGCCCAAGAGTACCGGCGCCCTCCTCGTCGCCCCCGACACCGCTCTCGATGCCCGACTCCACGGGGGCGGGCAGGAGCGGGGACTCCGCCCCGGCACCCAGGACGTCGCCGGCGCCGTCGGCCTCGCGGAAGCGGTCGTCCTGGCCGTCGCCGAACAGGCCGAACTGATGGAGCGGTACGAGCGCTTCCGTACCCGCCTCGAGGGTCGGCTCCGCGCCGCCCTTCCCGAAATCCGCATCCACGGCGAGGGGGCCCCGCGTTCCCCCCACGTCTCCAATGTGGGGGTGCCCGGCGTCGACCCCCAGATTCTCACGATCTCCCTGGATCTCGAAGGCCTCGCGGTCTCGGGCGGATCGGCCTGCCAGTCGGGGTCGTCGACGGGGAGCCACGTGCTGCAGGCGATGTACGGCGATGACGCCCACGCCGCCGTCCGTTTCTCCTTCGGCCGCGACACCCGCGAAGACGAGATCGATCGGGCGGCCGAGATCGTCCTCCGGGTCGTGGGCCGACTTCGTCCGGAGGCGGCGTGACCGAGATGCCGAAGGCGCGCACGCAGCCCCGACCGGGAGACCGCGTCCTCGTCGCGATGTCGGGGGGTGTGGACTCGTCGGTCGCCGCCGCCCTCCTCGTGGAGGCCGGGTACGAGGTCGTGGGGATCACGATGAAGACCTTCTGCTACGACGGGGTCGGCGACCACGGCAGGAGTTGCTGCGGACTCGAGGGCATCACCGACGCCCGCCGGGTGGCCGCCCGCCTCGGGATCCCCCACTACGTCGTCGATACCGAAGACGACTTCACCCGCGACGTGATCGACGACTTCGTGCAGGAGTACGCGCGCGGCCGCACCCCGAACCCCTGCGTGCGGTGCAACGCCTACACGAAGTTCCGCGACCTGATGGCGCGCGGCGAGCAGTTCGGGTGCCGGGCGATCGCCACCGGGCATTACGTGCGGGTCGAGCACGCCCCCACGGGAAGCCGGATCCTCCGGGGTGCCGACCGGCAGAAGGATCAGGCGTACTTCCTCTGGGGACTCCCGGCCACCCTCCTCCCCCGCCTGCTCTTCCCCCTCGGGGCGATGACCAAGCCCGAGGTCCGGGCCCGCGCAAGGGAGTGGGGACTGGTGACCGCCGAGAAGCCGGAGTCGCAGGAGATCTGCTTCGTCCCCCCCGGCGACTATCGCGACCTCCTCCGGACCCGCCTC
>CAYORZ010000058.1:0-8789 GCA_964406485.1 uncultured Gemmatimonadaceae bacterium
CGATCGCGTCAGAGGGCGACGCTCCGGCGTGGGGACTCTCCGAGCGGGGGTGGGGGGGAGAGGTGGGTGGGGGCGTGCGTCTGCCGATCGGTGACCGGGTGGGGGTGAGTCCGGGGATCCGCTACATCGTGGCGCGCGTCGGCGACCACTCCCCCGCCCCGGTAACGCTTCGGTGGGTGGTGGCCGACATCGGCCTCGTGGTCGGGTTCTGATGCGAGCCCGCTCCACGCCCCGAGTCCACCCCGGCGTCTTCGTCCGGGTCGTCGGGGTGCTTGTCACGCTCGGACTCCTCGCCGCCGGTCCGGCCCGCGCCGACGTGGTGCGCGTCGTGGTCGAGCGGCAGACCGTGGTGTGGGAGGGGAGGTCGTTCGGCGAGGCCGGCAGTTACGAACTCCTGCAGCTCCGACTCTACCTCGTCTTCGACCCGCGCGACCCCACCGACGCCGCCATCGTCGATCTCGCCCTGGCCCCCCGCAACAGCGCGGGGCTGGTCGAGGCCGAGGTGACCGCCCACGTGCTCCAGCCCGTCGACGTGCAGCGCCGGCGCAAGGTGGCCTGGGTCGACCTGGACCGGTGGGGGGTGGGGCCCGCGGCGCCCCTCTTTGCCGCGGCCCTCCGGGGCGGCACGCTTCCCGACGAAGGGCCGGGCGACGGGCTCCTCCTCGAAGCCGGTCTCACCCTGATCCAGCTCGACGCGGGGTCGGATGGATTGCCGTGGGTGGAAGCACCGGGCGGGGGCGTGATCACCGCGAGCGACTCGGCAGGGGGAGACGTGGTCGGGTGGGTGCGCCGGCGGTGGGAGCCCCCCGTCGACACCGACCGTCTCGACCTCGACGGAACGACCGGATGGCACCACCCGGTCGCCCTCCCCGACGCCCCCGTCCACACCCTCGTCCGGGGTCCTGTCGGGGGTCCCGCCACCGACACGGTCCCGGGCGACGAGTGGCACTTCGTGCCCCTCCCCGGGGGAGACGACGCTCGCTACATCGTGCGCGACGACGGCTTCACTGCCGGCGAGCGGTACGAGCTGATCTACCGCGCCCGCTCCCCGCGCATCCAGGGCCTCTCGCTCGCCGCCGTGCGCGATATCATGGTCTATGCGCGCTACAACCTGCGCAGCGTGATCCCCGCCGACCGCGGGATCGCCTTCGGGTCGGGGCTCGGGGGACGGCTCCTTCGCGAATTTCTCCACGACGGATTCAACGACGCCGGCGGGCGACCCGCCTTCGACCTGGTGTGGGCGCACGGAGCCGGAGCGGGCCGCGGCGACATCCACCGGCGCTTCGCCCAGCCGGGAGAGGAGAACGACTTCGTCGACCTCTTCCCCTTCACGCTCGAGCCGCAGTTCGACCCGGCGACCGGACGCGAGGCGGGGCTCCTGCCTTCGCGACCCGCCGCCGCGCCCCGTACCGTCTTCACCCACCCGGGGAGCGACTACTGGGAGCGGGGGGCGTCGCTCACCCATACCGCCCTCGACGGCCTGTCCGACCGCGTCCCGGCCGACCGCCACCGCGCCTACCACCTTGCCGGGGTTGCGGCCGGCCCGCACACCCCCACCTCGACCCGCCCCGACCCCCGCCCCCTCCTGCGGGCGGTCGCGGTCGGGGCGGTGCGCTGGATCGTCGAGGGAACGCCCCGTCCCCCCTCGCGCGGTCCTACCCTGGGGGCGGGCACGCTCGTGCGGCCCGCGTCCGTCCCTCCCTTCGCCGGGACCGACG
Organism: uncultured Gemmatimonadaceae bacterium; assembly: GCA_964406485.1. Lineage (GTDB taxonomy): Bacteria > Gemmatimonadota > Gemmatimonadetes > Longimicrobiales > Gaopeijiaceae > Gaopeijia. Next base: position 1,719 of record CAYORZ010000058.1, read on the forward strand.
AAGCGTCGCCTCTCACGCCCCGTCCCGTCTACCGGGTGGACCCGGGCCTTCGCTTCGACAGCCTGGGGATCGCCGACCGGGTAGAGCCGCTGAGGGGCGCTCCATTCCCCGTCCTCGTCCCGCAGGTCGACGGTCTGGGCAATGAGGTGAGTGGGGTGCGTCCGGTCGAACTGCGGGTCCCCCTGGCGAGCTATCGTTTCGGACTCCGGGGCGATGCGGCGAACCCTTTCGGGGCCGGGCCCCCGGACGAAGACCCCCGTCCCGTCGTCGGATTGCTGTACGAGAGCGAAGGCGATTTCCTTGCCCGCCTGCGGGCCGCCGCCGATGCCCTCGTCGCCGAAGGCTTCCTTCTGGAGCGCGACCGGAGGGGGGTGACCGACCGCGCCCGCAGGCTCTGGGCCCGCATGGCCCCCTGGGGGCGCTGACGGGGGCGCTCTGACCCCCACGACCGCCGGAGGGGGGCGGGACCCGCATTCGCGCGGCGTCGCGGGTTTCGGCGGCGGTCATGCCCGGGGCAGGGGAGAGGGGAGCGTCGGTTGCGGCCGGTCACGAAGTCGTCGATCATGAGAACTCGTCCCCCCTCGTCGATGCCCCGATGCCCCTGACGCCTTCGCTGCCCCGTCCACCGGTTCCTTCCGGCGCCCCGTCGCCAGCCACCGCACCGCGCCCCCGGCTCTCGCCGGTCCGGGAGGAGCGGCCCTCACCCCGCGCACCCCTGCGCCCGGTCGCCCGCCGCCCCGTCCGGGGGGCGCCCTGAGCGGTGCCCACGACGTCGCGGTCATCGGGGTCGGGGGGATCGGGTCGGCGATCCTCCACCACCTCGCCCGCGCGAGACTCCGGGTCGTCGGGCTCGAGCGCTTCCACCTCGCGCACGACCGGGGTTCGTCGCACGGCGAGAGCCGGATCTTTCGCCTCGCCTACTTCGAGCACCCCGCCTACGTGGACCTCGCCCGCCGCTCGCTCGAGTTGTGGCACGCCCTCGAACGGGAGAGCGGCGAGCGGCTCTTCCGGAAGACGGGGGGCGTGGACGGGGGCCCGGAGGGGAGTCCCCACTTCGACGGCGCGCTGCGGTCCTGCGAACTCCACGATCTGCCCCACGAAGTCCTCGACGGGCGGGAGTTGCGGCGACGGGTGCCCGCGATGGCCTTCCCGCGGGGCGACCGCTTCGTCGTGCAGCCCGACGCGGGCGTCCTGCACCCGGAGCGGTGCATCGAGGTGCACGCACGGATGGCCGAGGTGTGGGGCGCCGAGGTGCGGACCGGAAGCCGCGTGCGCGCATGGACGGAGTCCCCGCAGGGCGTACGGATCGAACTCGACGACGGTGAGATCGTCGAGGCCGCCCAGCTCGTGCTCGCTGCCGGGGCGTGGCTCCCGGACCTCCTCGCCGCCGACCCGCCCCCCCTCGAGGTCGAGCGGCAGGTGGTCGCCTGGTTCGACCCGGCCGCCGGTCCCGCCTTCGGACCCGACGCCTTTCCGATCTTCAACGTCGAAGCGGGGGGCGGCCATCACTACGGGGTCCCCTCCCTCCACGGACGCGGCCCCCGGATCGGGCGCTTCGGGCACCTCCACGAAGTGGTGCACCCCGACCATGTGCACCGCGAGGCGACGGCCGCCGACCGGACACTCCTCCAGAGCTTCGCCGACCTCTACCTGAGGGGCGCCGGGAGCATCACGCGGTGCGTGTCGTGTCTCTTCACGAACACCCCCGACCGCCACTTCATCGTGGACCGCCTGGGCGGGAGTCCGGTGGTGGTTGCGGGCGGCTTCAGCGGGCACGGCTTCAAGTTCGCGTCGGCGGTGGGCGAGGGGGTGGCCCGTCTCGTGACGGGCCGGGAGCCGGGGGCGTCGTTCGACCTCTTCCGGGTCGACCGTTTCGCCCCGCCCGCCAGCGACAGCGGTCCGGCGCCCACTTGACCGCCCCCCTCGCCGCGTTTAGCGTCTCGGCATGATTCTGCGCGCCCCGGTCTTCGCCTATCGATTTATCGGCCGCCTCCCCGACGCCGACGGGGGGGCAGCGCCATGAGTCGCGTGCCACGCTGACCTGGGCTGCCTCCAGAGACCTCCGCATCGAGGCTCTTCCCGTCGGGAAGGGCCTTTTTTCATTGCCTTCGATCTGCCCCGAGCGTCCGATGACCGATCCAGCCATGTCGCCGACCGATCCGACCCGCGTCGCCTACCAGGGTGAGCCGGGAGCCTTCAGTGAGGCCGCCCTCCGCCGCTGGTTCGGCGAGCGTCCCGAGGCCGTGCCCCTCCCCGACTTCGAAACCGTTCTGGACCGGGTGCGGTCGGGGGCGGTCGACTACGCCGTCCTCCCTGTCGAGAACACGCTCGCAGGGTCGGTCGCGGCGGCCTGCGACGCCTTCCTCCGGGCCGAGGTCGATGTGGTCGGTGAGGTCGTGGAGCCGATCCGCCACCACCTCCTGGCCCTCCCGGGGGTCGGACTCGACGATATCCGCACGGTCTCGTCGCACCCGGTCGCTCTCGACCAGTGCCGCCGCTTCCTCGCCGATCACCCGCACATCGAGATCGTGACCGGGACCGACACGGCCGGAGCCGCCCGCGGGGTCGCGGAGGGAGGGGACCGCAGCCGGGCCGCCATCGCCTCGGCCGAGGCGGGCGAGCGCTACGGTCTCGAGGTGGTGGTGTCCGACATCCAGGACCGCCCCGACAACCAGACCCGCTTCTGGGTGCTCCGCAGCTGGGATACCCCGCTTCCCGCGCCGACGACGGGACCGACGCACAGCATGCTCGTCTTCGAGACGGCCAACGCCCCGGGGGCACTCGTCCGGGTGCTGCGGGCCATCGGCGAGGAGGGGATCAACCTGCGCGCCCTGGTCGCCCGCCCGGCCGACGAGCCCTGGCGCTACCGCTTCATCGCCGAAGTCGAGGGCGACCTCACGACCGGATCGGGCGCGCGCGCGATGGCGGCGGCCCACCCCCACATGGAGCGGAGCCGGGTGGTGGGGCCGTGGGCGGCCGTGGGGCCCGAGGGGCCGGGTGCCCCGCCGTCTGCCGAAGTCGATGCCGCGAGCTGCCGCCGGGCGATCGATGCCATCGACGTCGCCCTGGTCCGGCTCCTCGCGCAGCGCCGCGCCCTCGCTCGCCGCACGCAGCGCCTCCGCACGGGCGACGGGGCGATCCTGCGCGACCCGGCGCGCGAGGCCGAGGTCCTGCGCAACGCGGCCCACGAGGCGCGGGCGGCCGGGCTCCCCGAGGAGTCGATCCGCCAGCTCTTCTGGCGCGTGATCGAGGCCTGCCACCCCGTCGCCGGTGAAACGGTTTCGGGCGGCGCGGCGGAAGGATAGGATCAGACACCTTCCCCCTTCACTCCCGAACCGTACCCGAGACGCCCATGCTCCGCTCCGCCCTCCTCTGGGCATCGACCAACCCGGTCCTTGCCGAGCGCCTCCCCCGCTACCGCTTCGTCCGGCGCGCGGTGCGCCGCTTCATGCCGGGAGAGACGCCGGCCGACGCGCTTCGCGAAGCTCAGGGACTCGCGAGCGCCGGTGTGCCCACCCTCGTCACATGCCTCGGCGAAAACGTCGAGACGGAGGCAGCGGCGGCGCGGGTGGCCGATGACTATGCCGCGCTCGCCCACTCGATCCACGAGGCCGGGCTCGACATGGAGCTCTCGGTGAAGCTCACCCACCTGGGGCTCGATCAGGGGGTGGGGACCGCCGCCCGCCACCTGCAGCGCCTCGCGGCCGAGGCCCCCGGGGTCGTCTGGGTCGACATGGAGTCGAGTGCCTATGTGGACCGCACCCTCGACGTCTGGAGGGAGGCGCGCGCGATGCACGACAACGTCGGCATCTGCCTCCAGGCCTACCTCTACCGCACCCCGCAGGACATCGAGGAACTCCTCCCGCACCGCCCCCACATCCGGCTGGTGAAGGGGGCGTACCAGGAGTCCCCCGACATCGCGATCGCCCGCAAGTCGGAGGTCGACGCTGCCTACCTGCGGCTCGCCCTGGCGATGCTCCGGGGGCGGAAGGAGGGGACGATGGGCCGCCCGGCGATCGCGACGCACGACGCGCGGATCCTCGCCGAGGTGGCGGAGGCGGCCGCAGCGGCGTCGCTCGCCCCCGAGGAGTGGGAGGTCGAGATGCTGTACGGCATCGGAGAAGGGCAGCAGCAGCGGCTGATCGCACGCGGCACTCCGCTCCGCGTGCTCATCTCGTACGGAGACCACTGGTTCCCGTGGTACATGCGGCGGCTGGCCGAGCGGCCCGCCAACGTCGCCTTCGTGCTCCGGCAGCTCGTCGCCCGCTGACCCCTCGGCGGAGCGCCCCGTGACGCCCCCCGACCGGCCACGCGGGCAGTGGACGATGCTCGTCGTCCTCGCCCTGGGGCAGTTGCTCGGGATGGCGACCTGGCTTGCGGCCAGCGCGATCTCGCCCGAACTCGCCCGGAACTGGTCGCTCGACGCGCAGCAGACCGGGTGGCTCACGACGGCCGTCCAGCTCGGGTTCGTGGCGGGCGCGGGGGCGGCGGCCGTGCTCAATCTGGCCGACATCCTCCCGGTCCGGCGCTACTTCGCCGGCTCGGCCCTCCTGGCCGCGGGCGCCAACGCCGCCCTCCTCCTCGCCCCGGGGATCGGCGTGGCGCTGGTCCTGCGTTTCGTGACCGGCGTCGCCCTCGCCGGTGTCTACCCCCCGGCGATGAAGATGACGGCCACCTGGTTCCGCGACGGCCGCGGCCTGGCGATCGGGGTCGTGGTGGGCGCGCTCACGGCCGGGAAGGCGGCCCCCTACCTGATCCGCGCGCTCGGAGGGGCGGGGGCGGCCCCGGTGCTCCTCGTCACCTCGGCCGGGGCGGTCGCGGCGGCGCTGCTCGTGCTCGTGGCCTACCGCGACGGCCCCTACCCCTTCGCCCGCCGCCCCTTCCGCTGGTCGCTCGTGGGGACGGTCGTGCGCCACCGGGAGACGCGGATGGCGATCGGCGGCTACTGCGGCCACATGCTCGAACTCTACGCGGTCTGGGCGTGGATCCCGGCGTACCTCGCTGCCCACCCCGGAGGGGCGGAAGGGGCGGTCGACCTCGCCGCCTTCGTGGCCATCGGGGGGGGAGCGGTCGGCTGCATCGCCGGCGGGGCGGTCGCCGACCGCATCGGACGCGCCCGCTTCGCCAACCTCGCGATGGTCGTGAGTGGCCTCGCCTGCCTGGCGGCCGGATGGGTGTTCCATGCCCCCTGGGTAGTCGTCGTCGTCTTCACCACGGTGTGGGGGATCTTCGTGGTCGCCGACTCCCCGCAATTCTCGGCGATCGTCACCGACGTCGCGCCCTCGCACGCCGTGGGGACCGCGCTCACCCTCCAGACCTCGATCGGGTTCGCCCTCACCGTGACCACCCTGCAGGCCGTCCCCTGGGCCGCGCAGAGCGTGGGGTGGCAGTGGGCCTTCACCTTTCTCGCGGCCGGCCCGCTCCTCGGCATCCTCGCCATGCGTCGGCTCGTGATCTGAGACGTCAGACGGCCGCATCGGGCCGGTTTGCCTGCCCCCCCACACCTGTGTATGTTCGCGCTCGGAGGCCCCGGAGCGAGAGCGCGGGGTCCGTCCCCCCGACCGGCGCCCGAGGTGGCGGTCGTCGGTCCCGTTCCCCTTCTTGGAGACACGCCGATGCGGACGTTTCTGGTGAGTATTTCGGGGCTGCTGGGATCGCTCATCCTTCTCACGACCCCGGTAGCCGGCCAACAGGGCACCGTCAGCGGCCAGGTCACCGATATCGAGACCGGTGCCCCGCTGTCGAATGCCCAGGTGCAGATTCTCGGCGCGGGAGAAGCGCAGGCCGGGGGACTCCTGACCGACGCACAGGGGCGGTTCCGGATCCAGGTCGCGCCGGGCACCTACGCGGTGGTCTCCACCCTCGTGGGCTACCGGCAGGCCCGCATCGACGGCGTCACGGTGACCTCGGGAGGAACCACCACGGTGGAGATTCCGATGACCTCGTCCGCCCTCGAACTCAACCCGGTCGTCATCACCGCCTCGCGCCGGCAGGAGAAGGCCCTCGAGTCACCCTCGACGATCGTGACCCTCTCGCGCGCCCGCATCGAGGAGCGGGTCGCGCTGAGCCCGGTCGAGCATGTGAAGGCGCTCCCGGGGGTCGACGTCACCCAGACGGGCCTCACGCAGAGCAACGTCGTCACCCGGGGCTTCAACAACATCTTCTCCGGCGCCCTCCTGGTGATGACCGACAACCGCTACGCCTCGGTCCCCTCCCTCCGCTTCAACGCGTACAACATGATCCCCACCACGCCGTTCGACGTGGACCGGATGGAGGTCCTGCTGGGACCGGCCGCCGCCCTCTACGGACCGAACTCGGCGAGTGGGGTGCTCCACATCATCACCACCTCGCCCATCGACGATCCGGGCACGAAGGTCGCCGTGAGCGCCGGCGAACGGGGGGTCTTCCAGGGGCAACTGCGGACCGCCTTCCGGCTGAGCGAGACGGCCGGCCTCAAGATCTCGGGGCAGTACATGCAGGGCGACGACTGGGAGTACTTCGATCCGGTCGAGCTGCGGGCGAAGGAAGAAAATCCGGACAACCCGCTCATCGCGGCCCGCGACTTCGCGATGCAGCGCTTCGGCGGCGAGGCCCGTCTCGACCTGCGTCCCTGGGACGACGGCGAGCTCATCTTCAACGCCGGCTACAACAAGCTCGGTTCGTCGATCGAACTCACGGGGCTCGGGGCAGGGCAGGCGCAGGACTGGGCGTATTCCTACCTCCAGGGGCGGGTCACGAAGGGACGCCTCTTCGCGCAGGCCTTCATGAACCGCTCCGACGCCGGTGACACCTACCTCCTGCGCACCGGACAGCCCATCGTCGACCGCTCCACCATGATGGTCGCGCAGATCCAGCACGGAGTCGTCGCCACCGCGCTCGTTGGTTTCGTAGTCGTCGGCCGCCCAGTCGTTCTCCCAGCGCTCCCCGTCCAGCAGGTACTTGAACCTGTAGCGCAGCCCGGGACGGAGCCAGACCGTCGTGTGGAAGTCGTCGCCGGTGCGTGTCATGGTGGTGGCCGTCGTGGACCAGTCGTTGAAGTCGCCGACCAACGCCGCGGTGGTGACGTCGGGG
>CAYORZ010000059.1:0-1032 GCA_964406485.1 uncultured Gemmatimonadaceae bacterium
GTAATCGTCATCCACCAAGATAATCAACCATGTGCGTAGCGTGAACACGCCCTAGGAGGTTCCCATGAAGTGGATTCTTGGCAGTCTCAATGCGTTGCTCCTGTCTGCCATCCTGCTCGTGCAGCCGGGCAGCGCCACCACCGCGGAGGCGCTCCGCGACTGCTGCAAGTTCTCCACGGAGGGTGAGATCTTCTGCTGTGTGGACTGCTGCTGGTTCACGAGTAACTGTAGTTCCACGCAGGACTGCTACGAGATCGACACGTAGCAGGCCGGTATCGAGAAGCCGTTCACAGCCCGCTCTCCCCCACCCGCCCGGGTCCAGATCACGAGGCACCGTCATGGCCAACCAGGGTTTCCGTTGGATCGGCATCACCGCTGCGGGACTGCTCGTGGCGATCCTGTCGCCACCCCTTCCCGTGGCTGCCCAGACCCCGGCTCGCGAGACCGGCGCCGGGGATTGGGTCGCGCTGAGGCGTGATGGTCAAGATCTGATCCGGGCGGGGGAGGGCGCGCAGGCGCTGGCCCACTTCGACGAAATGCTCCGGATTGCCGGTGCGGATTCGACCCTCATCGTCCAGGCGTGGCTGGGGCAGGGTCGTGCACTGCGACTCCTGGATCGCACCGCCGAGTCGGAGCGCGTGCTCCGGGCCGCGCTGGCCCACACATCGAGCGGCTGACGCTCGAGATCCTCGGGCCCGGTCCGGGGGGCTGACCAACGGATCCATCAGCCGCCGGATTGCGGTGTCGATCTCGGCCAGGTCCAGCTTTGAAATTTCGGACTCGTCGAGGTCGTGCGTCCGCCGGAGGTGCCGCCGGAAGTCGCGTCGGTGACGATAGCCGACCGCAGCGGCCATCTCTTCCGGTTCGACCTCTCGCGCTCGCAGTGCCATCCACCGCAACCGAGCGAGACGCAGGCAACGGAGAAGGTCGAAGCCGCAGGCCGACGCGGCCACGTGGAGGTGGGAGCGGTTGCACCCCACCGCCCGGCTGAGTTGCGCGATTGATCGGGGGGGGGGGGCGGCCGTATCCGCA
>CAYORZ010000059.1:1042-8769 GCA_964406485.1 uncultured Gemmatimonadaceae bacterium
CGGGGTCGGCGGCGGCGCGCCCGGCCGCGCAGGGCCCCGTGGTGGTGGGCGCGGTTGCACCCCCCCGCCCGGCTGAGTTGCGCGGTGGGGCGGGGGGGGGGGGGCGGCCGTATCCGCAGCGCGGTTGAGGACGACCCGCACGGCCAGCGCCAGCGCACCGGGCACCCCTTCGGCCAGCGGCCCCACCTTCAGCGGCCAGGCGGATGGGCCGGCGAGCTGGCGCAGCCAGGGGAGCACCTCACCGCGCTGCTCCGGCAGCGAGAGCAGCCGATGGAAGGGCACCCCGAAGAGGGCGGCCGAGTGGCGAGGAGCGTCCCAACTGAGCACGAGCCCCCTGCCGCAGACACCGGCGGGCGACGTGATCCGCAGCAGGAGATCGCGCAACTCGGCGGCGCGGAGGTCATCGGTCAGTACGACGGCGTCGCCGCTGACCTCCGCCGGTGCCAGCCAGGTGACTCGGGCGGGTACCGCAGGGTCGAGCAGGTGCACGAAGCGGCCCCGGAGGGTGGAAGCCGATTCTCCGACGGCGACGACTCGAAGCTGCATCGCGGCGCGACCTCGCAAGGGGAAGGAGGCGGACTACCCCACACCCTCGGCCGCGGCTCGCAGCGTTGCATCGCGGCGCGACCTCGCACGGCAGAGAGGGGGCACCTGCCCACCATGCGCCCACCGCCCACGCCTGCGCAAGGCCCCGAGCTGCCGCGCCCGCTGCGCCACCGGACAGCCAGCCGCGGCTACCGCCACAGCGCGCGGACCAGCTCCTCCTGGAGCGTGTACATGGGCGAGGCGGCCCGGTCTTCCGCGCGCTCGGGGTGATCCATGCCGCTCACGTGCAGCGCGCCGTGGATCGCCAGACGGACGATCTCCTCGGCGGCGGGCACTCCGGCCTCGGCGGCCTGCCGCACGCCCTGCTCCACCCCGATGTAGATGTCGCCCACGACCACGGGGTCGCCGGCTGCCCAGAGGGCGAATGCGATGACGTCGGTGGGGCAGTCGTGGCCGAGGTGGTCGCGGTTCAGGGCGTGGATGGCGGCGTCGTCGACCAGCGCGACCGAAATCTCGGCGCGCGCGATGTTGCGCGCGGCGAGGGCGGCCCGCACGGCGGCTTCGATGCGGTCGGCGCCGGGCGCCCCGCCGGGCGCCCCGTCGGGCGCGTCGAGGTGGACCGCGATCACTCCGCGGGCTCCGGCGCGCCGGCCGGGGCGGAGGACTCTGCGCCACCCTCCGCTGCTCCGCCGCCGCCCGACTCACCCTCGGCCTGCGTGAGGTGGCGCGTCTGCGGATAGTCGATGCGGTGGTGGTAGACCCCGCTCAGCATCTTGGCGAACTGGGTCTTGATTGCGGCGAGCTCCTGCAGGGTGAGCGGCGTCTCGTCGAGCTGTCCCTGCTGCACCTTGGTCTCGACCACCGAGTCGATGAGGTCTCCGATGCGCTCCGGGGTGGGGTCTTTCAACGCGCGGGTGGCCGACTCCACGGAGTCCGCCAGCATCGCGATTGCGGTCTCCTTGCTGCGCGGGCGGGGGCCCGGATAGCGGAAGTCGTCGGGGTCGACCGCGTCTTCGCCGTGCTCCTCGACCGCCTTTTCGTAGAAGAAGCCGATCCGCTGCGTGCCGTGGTGCTCGGCGATGAAGTCCGTGACTACTCCGGGCACGTTGGCCTCGCGGGCCAGCCGGAGTCCCTCGACGACGTGCTCCTTCACGATGCGGGCCGACGTTTCCGGCTTCAGGCGATCGTGGGGGTTGCGGCCGCTGGGCTGGTTCTCCACGAAATAGTGGGGCTTGAGCATCTTTCCCACGTCGTGGTAGTAGAGCCCGACGCGGCAGAGCAGTCCGTTGGCCCCGATGGCGTTGGCGGCCGCCTCGGCGAGGTTGGCGACGTTGATGGTGTGGGCGTAGGTGCCCGGGGCCTCCATCGAGAGGCGCTTGAGGAGCGAGCGGTTCGGGTCGGCCAGCTCCAGCAGGGTCTGGTCGGTCGTGACCCCCGTGAACCATTCGAAGACCGGAATGAAGCCCATCGCGAGGATCGACGAGACGATCGTGTTCACCCCCACCCACGCCAGAGAGGTGAACATCTCGCCCGCAGGGCGTCCGACGAGGAGCGCGTGCCCGAGGAGCGCGATGGCGTACGCCACCGAGATCAGGGCAATGAAGATCCACGTCTGCGCCCGCCGTCGCACCGCGCGCACCGAGAGCGAGGCCGCGGCCCCCCCGATGAAGACGGTCAGGAGGGTGTAGTCGGAGCCGAGGCCCGGCTGGATCGCCATGAGGGTGGCCAGCGTGATTGCCAGCACCAGCGCCAGCCGGCCGTCCCAGAGCACGGTGAGGGCCAGGGCCACGAAGGCGATCGGCAGCAACTCCACCGGCCACACGTTGTGGTGCAGGATTCCCGAGACCGCGATGAAGACCCCCGTGAGGGCGGCCAGGAGGAGCGCCCACCGGGCGTTGGTATAGTGGTCGCGGCGAAAGAAGAAGACGAAGAGTCCGAAGAGGGTGAGGAGCGTGAGGTTGAGGAGTCCCGCCCCCAGCCAGGGGGTGAAGCCGGCCCCGGTGTCTTCCAGCATGCCGGCGTCGCGAAGTGCCCCTTCGTAGGCCGCCAGCGTGCGGGCCATCTCGGCGGTGATCCGCTCGTTGGCGCGCACGATCGCCTCTCCGGCCAGCACCTCCGTCCCCGAGGAGCGGACCGCGCTGATCACCTGGGCACGGTCCTCGGCGGTCTCGACCGGGTCGAAGACCAGGGTGTACTCCATGTGATTGACGAGGGCGAGCCGGAGGATCTCGGCGACCTCGGGCGAGGTGCCCGTGGGGAGGAGGTCTTCGGAAAGGGCGTAGAACTCCCGCCCCGACAGCACATCGATGAGGGGGACGGTCTGCTCGGCCCCGTTCTCGGCCCGGACCACGATGCGGTCGGTCGTCACCTCGTCGAGGTCGCCGTTGTCGGCGACGCCGCGGGTGAGAATCTGCCGCACCGCGCGGTCGGCGGTCTGCGCGAGCGTCACCCGCACTCCGGGATCGAGGAGGAGGGAACGCTGCGAGGCGGTCGAACGGGTCACCTCGCCCAGGATCCGTCCGACCTGCGCCTCGGCATCGGGCTGGCGCGCGGCGGTGTCGAGCCGGGCGAAGAAGCGGGCGAGGCGCGCCCCCATCGTGTCGGCGGCGGCGGCGCGGCGATCGAAGGGCGGGGGAACGGAGGCGCGCGCCTCTTCCTCGGCGGCGGCGAGCTGCACCGGGTCGACCGGCACCGAGAAGGGAATCCGGGCGATCACGGCCTCCTGCTGCACCGACCCCACCGGGAAGGACGCCATCCGCATCCGGCTCTCGGGGGGGAAGAGGAGGGTGACCAGGAGGGCGAGCCCGACCACCAGCAGCACGCGCAGGCCGTGGTGCACGAAACCGTCCGGCCAGAAACGCTCGGGGGGTTCGGAGAGGGCCGCCAGTCGTCCCTTGCGGTGCCTGCCCGGAGGCCGACTCACCCGACCTCCGTCTCCGGAACCTCGCCATCCAGCCCCGCATCGGCGTAGGCCCGGATGATGTCCTTCACCAGCCGATGGCGAATCACGTCGGTGGCGTCGAGGTAGACGATCGCGATCCCGTCGATCCCGCTCAGGATCTGCTCGACCTGCAGGAGTCCCGAATCCGAGCGACGAGGCAGGTCGATCTGCGTCTTGTCGCCGGTGATGACGACCCGCGAGTTCAGCCCGAGCCGGGTGAGAAACATCTTCATCTGCGCCGTCGTCGCATTCTGCGCCTCGTCGAGGATCACGAAGGCATCCGAGAGAGTGCGTCCCCGCATGTAGGCGAGGGGGGCGATCTCGATGGTACGCTCCTCGAGGGCGCGGCGCACGCGTTCGGCGGGCATCATGTCTTCGAGTGCGTCGTAGAGCGGGCGCAGATAGGGGTCGACCTTCTCCTGCAGGTCGCCGGGGAGGAAGCCGAGATTCTCGCCCGCCTCGACCGCGGGCCGCGCCAGGATGATCCGCTTGACCTGGCGCTTGTAGAGGGCGTCGACGGCAGTCGCGACGGCGAGGTAGGTCTTGCCCGTCCCCGCGGGGCCGATCCCGATCACGACATCGTTGGCCAGGATCGCGTCGAGGTAGCGGCGCTGTCCCTCGGAACGGGGCGTGATGACCTTGCGCGACCCGGGAAGCGCGATGCGCACCTCGTCGCCGGGCGACCGCATTCCCTCGGCCCCCAGTTCGTCGTAGCTGTCGGCGAAGCGCGCGATGTCGTGCGTGTCGAAGGGGGCCCGCATCCGCGACAGCTCGATCATGTGCTGGACGACCCCCACCGCCCGCTCCACCTGACCGACCGGCCCCGAGAGCAGCACCTGGTCCCCCCGCAGGACGATGCGGATCTGGAAGAGCCGATGGAGTTCCTGGAGGTGCCGGTCGTTGACACCGGCAAACATGAGATGGTCGACGCCCTCGGCGTCGAGTCGGTGCTCCACGATGGTCGTGTCGCCGCTCGTCATTCGCGCTCCGAATCCGGAATCGATGCCCCGCGAAGGGCCAGCCCGAGATCGGCGAGATCGTCGGGTGCGAGGGGGGCCGGTGCGCCTTCGAAGAGCGCCCGCGCCCCCGTGGTCTTGGGGAAGGCGATCACATCGCGCAAGCTGGCCGCTCCGGCGAAGCGCTGCACGATCCGATCCATCCCGAAGGCGACCCCCCCGTGGGGAGGAGCGCCCGCCTCCAGCGCGCGGAGCAGAAATCCGAACTTCTGCTCGATCTCTTCCTCGGCCAGGCCGAGAAGCCGGAAGATCCTGCGCTGGAGCGCCGCGTCGTGGATACGGATCGACCCCGATCCGAGTTCCGAACCGTTGTAGACGAGGTCGTAGGCATCGCCCCGGGCCACGAGGGGTTCCGACTCGAGGGTCTCGAGGAACTGCGCCTGGGGGAGCACGAAGGGGTGATGGTTGGATACCAGTGTCGCCTCGTCGTCTTTCTCGAAGAGGGGGAAGTCGGTGATCCACAACCAGGCGTGCTCGCGCACGGGCTCGATCGCCAGCGCCTCGATGACGGCGGGGCGGATGGCGTCGAGGGTGGTCGAGGTGAGGGCGTCGTCGCCCGCTGCCAGCAGGAAGAGGTCGTCGACCTCGGCCCCCATCGCGGCCCACCGCTCCTCGTCGAGGAAGCGGGCGAGCGGCCCCGAGCCCCCTTCCTCCGCCCGCTTCGCCCAGAGAAGCCCCGGGGCCCCCGCCTTCTTCGCGCGGTCCTCGATCGCCTCGATCTGCTTGCGGGAAAGCCGCCCGCCCCCCGGCAGTCGGTACCCCCGCACCCGTCCCCCGGCATCGAGCACCGACTGGGTGACCCGGAAGTCCAACCCCTGGAGGGGCGTGCTGAAATCGACGATCTCGAGGGTCCAGCGCAGGTCGGGGCGGTCGGTGCCGAAACGCTCCATCGCCTCGTCCCACCGCATGCGGGCAAAGGGCGGATCGGCCGTGACTCCGGCGACCGACGCCAGTTCGGCCATGAGCCCCTCCATCCACCCGAGGACGTCGTCGACGGCCACGAACGAGGCCTCGATGTCGATCTGGGTGAACTCGAGCTGGCGGTCGGCACGCAGCGCCTCGTCGCGGAAGCAGCGGGCGATCTGGAAGTAGCGGTCGAAGCCCGCCACCATCAGCAGCTGCTTGTAGATCTGCGGACTCTGCGGGAGCGCGAAAAATTCCCCCGGATGCACACTGCTGGGCACCACGAAGTCACGCGCCCCCTCGGGGGTGGGCTTGGTGAGGATCGGAGTCTCGATCTCGAGAAAGCCCAGGCGGTCCATGTAGTTGCGCACGGCCAGCACCAGCCGGTGCCGGAGTGCCAGATTCGCCTGCAGCTCGGCGCGCCGCAGATCGAGGACGCGGTGCTGGAGGCGGAGTCCCTCGGACGGGAGTTCGTCTTCCGGGCCCCGGTAGATGGGGATCGCGGGAGTGGCCGCCCGGTTGAGGCGGCGCACCCGGACCGCCCGCACCTCGACCGCCCCGGTGGGCATCTCGGGGTTGGGGTCGGGGCGGGCGACGATCGTCCCCTCGACCTCGACCACGTCTTCGTGGCCCAGCTCCTCGGCCGCCGCGAGCGCCTCGGCGTCGGTCCACTCCGGCCCGATCGAGACCTGGAGGAGCCCCGAACGGTCGCGCAGGTCGAGAAAGAGGAGTCCGCCGAGGTTGCGCCGCCGGTGCACCCACCCGACGAGGCGGTGCTCCTCGCCGATATGCGCCTCGGTGAAGCGGCCGAGCAGGGAGGAACGATGGGCAGTGCTGCCGGAACCGTTGACGGTCATGGGACCTGACGCGGAGTGCGGGGGTGGCACGACGGTGGGCCCCGGGCCGGAACCGACGGCGGGAACGGAAAGAGGCGGCACGACGCGTGCATCATCTCTCCACGATTTCCGCTAAGTTAGTCGGGCCCTCCGGGGCCTTCAAGCGACCACCCCCCCCGCCCCGCTCCTCCCGATGGCCGACACACCCGGACCCGACCGCATCGACCTCCTCGGTCTGGTGCCCGATGAACTCCACGTCGAACTCGAACGCCACTTCACCGCCCGCGGCCAGAAGGCCTTCCGGGCCCGCCAGGTGGCGCGCTGGATCTACGAGACCGACGTGGCCGACTTCGACGCGATGACCGACCTCCCGGCAGACGAGCGCGCGGCGCTGGCCGAGCGCTTCCACCTGGGCGCGATGACGACCCACGCCGTGCAGGTCTCGAGCGACGGCACGGCGAAGCACCTCTGGCGGATGCACGACGGCGAGCTGGTCGAATCGGTCCTGATCCCCGCCGACGACCGCCTCACCCTCTGCCTCTCGTCGCAGGCGGGGTGCGCCATGGGGTGCACCTTCTGCGCGACCGGGTGGAGCGGGTTCCGTCGCCACCTCACCGCCGGCGAGATCGTCGGTCAGTACCGCGCCTCGCGGCGGTGGGCCGAGGCCGAGGGGTACGGCCCCATCACCAACATCGTCTACATGGGCATGGGCGAGCCCCTCGCCAACCGGGCGGCGGTCCACCCCTCGCTCACGATCCTCAACGCGGGCTTCGGGGTGGGCGCGCGGCGGATCACGGTGTCGACGGTAGGGGTGGTCCCCGGCATCCGCGAACTCGCCGAGCGGCCCGAACAATTCAAGCTGGCGGTCTCGCTCCACTCTCCCGTCGAGGAACTCCGCCGCGAGCTGATCCCCCTCGAGAAGCGGTGGCCGCTTCCCGAACTGATCCGGGCGCTCGAGGACTTCGTGGCCGCCGGCGGTCGCCGGATCACCTTCGAGTACACGATGATCCGCGACGTCAACGACGCCCCCGACCTCGCCCCCCTCCTCGCCGACCTGGCCTTCGACCTCCACGCCTTCGTCAACCTGATCCCCTTCAACCCGATCCCCTGGCAGGATTGGGGCCCCTCGACGCCGGAGCGGATCCGCCACTTCGAGCGGGTCCTGCGGGAGCGGGGGGTCGAGGTCGCGGTGCGCGAGCCCCGGGGTCGCGACATCGACGCTGCCTGCGGTCAACTCCGCGCCGACGCCCTCGTCCGGATCGAGGGGTAGCGGGCACGGCCCGGCCCTCGGCCCTCGGGGCGCCGCGCCCTACCGGGGGCGGGTGAAGACGCGGTCCCAGCGCACCTCGCGCACGAAGGCGAAGGGGCGATACGACTCGCGGTTGTAGCTGAAGTAGATGAACGACACCTTCCCCTCGATCCGCCAGGCGTCGATCGTCCCGAAGTAGCGGGAGTCGTAGCTCATCTCCCGGTTGTCGCCGAGCA
>CAYORZ010000060.1:0-4025 GCA_964406485.1 uncultured Gemmatimonadaceae bacterium
CAGACCACCGCCTACCTCCGCGAAAGCGGCGACCAGGCCACGGGCGCCACCGTTCGCAACATCGTCGCCCGCATCCCGGGCCGTGCGTCGACGGGGGCGATCGTCCTGACCGCCCACTACGACTCCCGTACGCTCACCCCCGGCGCCGGAGACGACGGGGTGGGGGTGGTGACCGTCCTGGAAACCCTCCGCACCCTCGAACCCGGTCCCTCCCTCCGCAACGACCTCATCGTCCTCCTCACCGACGCCGAGGAGCTGGGGCTCCTCGGAGCGCGGGCGTTTGTCGAACGCCACCCATGGATGAACGACGTCCGCCTCGTGATATCGGTCGAGATGCGCGGCGGGGGTGGTCCTTCGGTGATGTTCGAGACGAACACCGACAACGGGTGGATCATCGAGCGACTCCACGCCGCCGATCCTGCTCCCCTGGCCAACTCCCTCAGCCTCGACGTCTATCGGCGGATGCCCCGCGACACCGACTTCACTCCCTTCCGGGAGCGGGGGGTGCAGGGGCTCAACTTCGCCGGGATCGGACGTCCGGCCCTCTACCACCAGGCCTGGGACACGCCCGCCAACATCGACCCCGCCACGATCCAGCATCACGGAGAGCGCGTCGTCGCCCTGGTGCGCGACCTGGGCAACCAGGACCTCGCCACCGTCGACGGACCCCCGCGCGCCTTCTTCACCCTCCCCTTCCTCGGGCTCTTCAGTTATCCGCTGGCCTGGAGCCTCCCCCTCACCGGCGTGCTCGCCCTGGTCGCTGTCGGCATCGGGGCGCTCGTCGTCATGCGCGGTGGCCGCGGGCGGGGGATCGCGGCTGGAACCGCTGGCGGACTGCTGGCCATGGGCGGAGCGGCCGCGGTCGGCCAGGGGATCTTCGTCCTGGCCCGCGCTCGCCACCCGGAGTTCGGCAGCCTCATGGGTTCGGCCTTCCACTCCGAAGGGTGGTACATGGCAGCGGTGGTTGCCTTCGCGCTCGGCCTCACCACCCTGATCCTGGCGGTGACGCGCGGCAGGGTGCACCGGGGCGCGGTCGTCTTCGGCGCCATCCTTCCCGGCACCCTCCTGGCCCTCGTTGCCGGCCTCGTGGCTCCGGCGGCCGCCATCAACCTGCAACTCCCCGCCCTGGCGGCCCTCCTGGCGGCCGGGGTCGTGGCGCTCGCGGGACCCCGTCACGACCGAGGGTGGATCGTCTGGGTCCTCGCGCTTCTCCTCGCCCTCCCCGTCGTGGCGGTCCTGGTCGGCGTGGTCCATCTGGTCTGGCTCGCGATGAGTTTCGCCCTCGCCCCCCTCCTGGGCGTGGCGGTCGTCCTCGCCCTCCTCTTCCTCGCCCCGGCACTCGACGCCCTCACGCTGCCCAATCGGGGGTGGTTGCCGCTGACGGCCGCCCTCGCGACCCTCCTCTTCGTCGGACTCGGTCTGCGCACCGCGACCCCCACCGAAGCCCGCCCTGCCCCCTCGACCCTCATCTACCTCCAGGAGCAGGGCGGGGTCGGAGAGCCCATGGAAGCCTTCTGGTTGAGCCGTTCCGACCCGGGACTTTCCTGGGCACGCGAGACGACCGGCACCACGCTCGACCGCGAAGCGACGTTCGAGGGACTCCGCCTCGGCGGGGGGAACTGGCTCGTCTCCACCGCCCCCGTCGTCGACCTCCCGACGCCGCGCGCCAGCATCGTCTCCGACGAGGTGCTCGGGGGTGAGCGCCGCCTCGAGATCTCGCTCGCTCCGGGGGTCGCCGCCGAGGGGATGGGGGTGCGGATCACGGCCCCCACGCGGATCGTGGGCGTGGGCGACGCCGCCGTGGGGGCAGACGCCGGCGGCGTGGCCTCGGTGTGGAGCGAAGGTCTCCCTCTCGACGACGCCACCTACCGGATCACCGTCGTGCACGACCCCCGGCTCCCCACCCTCGACCTCGAAGTCGTCCAGCACCACCAGCGCCCCTGGGAACTCGCGGGCGCCACGCGGTGGGACCGCCCGCCCCACCTCGCGCCCAACGTGATGAACCAGAGCGACCGGGCCGTGATCCGTCACCGTCTCCGCCTGACCATCGGCGCGACCGGCGACTCCCTGCCCTCCGATGCCCCCGGGGTCGCGGGCGCGCTCCCCGACTCCCTCGCGCTCGATACCCTCGCGATCGACTCCCTCCTTCCCGATACCCTCCTGCCCGATACCCTCCCCCCCGACTCGCTGCCCCCCGACTCGTTGTCGTCTCCCCTCCGGTAACGTTTCCCGCTCACCCGACGGACACCCCTGCATGCCCCTTCGCCTTCCCTTGCCCTCGCCGGCCCGCGGTCTGGTCGGTGCCCTCCTCCTCACCGTGGCCACCGCCGGTACCCTCCGGAGCCAGGAGACCCCGCCACCGTCCGCAACCGACTCCGCCGCCGCGGGGGTCGATATCGACACCCTGGTCCGCGCCGACCTGGAAGGGGCGATCGCGACCGGGGTGACCGTGGGGGTCGTCGCCGGAGGCGAACTCGACTTCCTCCAGTCGTGGGGACTCCGGGCCGAGGGAGGAGATTCGCTCCGCGTCACCGATACCTTCACCTATCCGGCCCTCACCGAGATCCTCATCGCGATGACGATCCGGGCGCTGGGTGAGGGGGGAGCGATCGACCCTTCCGCACCCCTCTCCGCCTACCTTCCCGATATCCCGGACGCGCTCGGCGCTGTCACCCTGGACCACCTCCTCACCCACACCGCGGGGCTCGTCGACGACGTTCTCCCCGAGGCGGGTCCGGAACGGCTCCTCACCCTCACCGCCGACGATTTCGTGGCTGCCCCGGGCGAGGTCTACTCGTCGTCGCGCTACTCCTACCCCCTGGCAGCCCTCGTCCTGGAGCGGGTCCTGGGACTTCCCTTCGCCGAGATCGCGACGCAGGCGGTGCTCCTCCCCCTCGGGATGAACTCGTCCACCTTCGACCCGGCCGCCGCGTCCGAGCGCCGGCCCCTCACGGGGTACACCTGGAATGGTGAGGAGCGGCGAGCGGTCGCGGCGACGCCATCCTACCTCGGACTCCCGACCCTCCACACCACCACCCCCGACGTCCTGCAGCTCCTCACGGCGTGGGTCACGGGTGGGATCCGCGGGTCGGACCCGGTGGCGGCGCGGGGCGCCGAAGCGGAACGCCTCGATCCCTCCTTCCGCTTCAGCGACGGGGTGATCGTCGACGTCGAGGCCCTGACCCCCCAGGCCGTCCTGACCCGCTTCGACGGCGGCTTCGGGACGTCCTTCCACCTCTATCCGCTCCACGAGACGGTCCTCTTCGTGATGAGCAACGGTCCGCTCCCCCGCGCCACCGTCCTCTGGCTCCGGCAGCGGGTCTCGGAGGCCGTGGGCGACATCGAGACGAGGATGGCGAGCGAGGGGGTGCCGGTCTACCGGAGCAACGAGTCGACGCGCGCCCCCACCGGACTCGATGATCTGGCGGTGTGGGAAGGGGTCTACCGCAACGGCCCGATCCAGCTCGCCCTGCGGCACGTGGACGGCCAACTCCACTACTTCGACGGCACCACCGACCTCCCCCTCCGTGGAGTGGGACCCGCGACCTTCGCCTACGTCACCGGGGGAGGCGCCGTCCCCCTCCGTCTCGTCGAGGTCGCCGACGGGCGGATGGTCCTGATCGAGGGGAAGGCATACCGGTGGGAATCCGCCGACGTGCCCGCTGCCGGCGGCTGACTCCCATCTCCAATTCACGCGGGAATGGGGTAGATTGGTCGCTGACCGCGACTCCGCCGCGGCGCCCCTCCCCGCACCCTCCGCGCGCACATGGCCGAGCAGAAGTTCATCTACCACATGCACCGGCTGAGCAAGTTCGTCCCGCCCCGGCGGGAGATCCTCAAGAACATCAGCCTCTCGTTCTTTCCCGGTGCCAAGATCGGGGTCGTCGGCCCCAACGGGTCGGGCAAGAGCTCGCTCCTTCGCATCATGGCCGGGATCGATACCGACTTCCAGGGCGAAGCGTGGGCCATGAAGGGCACCCGTATCGGCTACCTCGCCCAGGAACCCGAGCTCGATCCGTCTCTCG
>CAYORZ010000060.1:4035-4545 GCA_964406485.1 uncultured Gemmatimonadaceae bacterium
TGAAGGGAAATGTGGAGTTGGGAGTGCAGCAGACCCGCGACATCCTGCGTCTCTTAGAAGAGGTGAAAATGGCGTTCGGGTCGGTCACCGACGACGACGAGATGAACGCCCTCATCGAGGAGCAGGCGAAGCTGCAGGACCAGATCGACGCCGCCGGCGCCTGGGACCTCGACCGCAAGCTCGAGATCGCCATGGACGCGCTGCGACTTCCCCCGGGCGACGCCGACGTGACCACGCTCTCGGGGGGGGAGCGGCGGCGGGTGGCCCTCTGCCGCGTGCTCCTCGAAGAGCCCGACATGCTCCTCCTCGACGAGCCCACGAACCACCTCGACGCCGAGTCGGTCGCCTGGCTCGAGCACCATCTGGCTGCCTTCCGGGGCACGATCGTGGCGATCACCCACGACCGCTACTTCCTGGACAACGTGGCCGAGTGGATCCTCGAGCTCGACCGCGGGCAGGGGATCCCCTGGAAGGGCAACTACACCTCCTGGCTCGAGCAGAAGGAGGCGC
>CAYORZ010000060.1:4555-8649 GCA_964406485.1 uncultured Gemmatimonadaceae bacterium
GAAGTCGAACGAGGCCCGCCGCCGCACGCTCCAGCGCGAGCTCGAGTGGGTGCGCATGGCGCCTCGGGCCCGGCAGTCGAAGGGCAAGGCCCGGCTGAACGCCTACGAGGAACTCCTCGCCGCCGACGAACGCGAGCAGGTGCGCACCGCCGAGATCCTGATCCCCAAGGGACCGCGCCTCGGCAAGGTCGTGATCCAGGCCGAGCACCTCCGCAAGGGGTACGACGACAAGCTCCTCTTCGACGATCTCACCTTCGACGTCCCCCCGGCCGCCATCGTGGGGATCATCGGGGCCAACGGCGCGGGAAAGACGACGCTCTTCCGCCTGATCACCGGCGACGAGGCCCCCGATGCCGGTACGCTCACGGTCGGCGAGACGGTCCAGCTCGCCTACGTCGACCAGAGCCGTGCGGCGCTCGACCCCGACCGTACCGTCTACGAAGAGGTCACCGGCGGGGCCGACGTTCTCCGATTCGGGCGCGCCGAGGTGAACGGCCGCGCCTACCTGTCGTGGTTCAACTTCCGGGGCCCCGACCAGCAGAAGAAGGTGGGCGTGCTTTCCGGCGGTGAGCGCAACCGGCTCCACCTGGCCAAGCTCCTCAAGGAGGGCGGCAATGTGCTGCTCCTCGACGAGCCCACCAACGACCTCGACGTCGACACCCTGCGGGCCCTGGAAGACGCGATCCTCGACTTCGCGGGGTGCGTGCTGGTAATCTCGCACGACCGGTGGTTCCTGGACCGGGTCGCCACCCACATTCTCGCCTTCGAGGGCGACAGCCGGGTGGTGTGGTTCCCGGGCAACTTCCAGGAGTACGAGGAAGACCGGAAGCGACGGCTCGGCCCCGAGGCCGACCGACCCCACCGGATCCGGTACAGGAAGCTGGTGCACTGACCCGGAACCACCAGGCCGGCGCCGCGGGACGTCAGACGCCGCGAAAGCGCGTCCAGATCAGGATCACCCCGCACAATTCCGTCCGGGGTGCGTACTGCTGGGGGGCCTCCGCCCCCGAACGGTAGATCTCGATCCCCTCGACCATCGCCAGGGGGACGAGGGCGTCGAGGCTGACGTCGCCGCGCACCGTGGGAACCCCGTCGAGGTAGATGAGGGGCGCACAGAGGCCCGAGCGATTGCGCATGAGCAGCCGCGTGCCCTCGGCGCGCTCGGCGACGGTGAGGCGTCCGGTCGTGCGGAGCAACTCCAGGGTGGTGCGAACCCGGGCGTCCTCGATTTCACGCGGACCGAGGAAGAGGCCGACCCCCAGGGCGGCGCGCTCGACGAATCCGTTGGTGACCAGGGGATGCTGGCTGAAGAGCGCAGGCACCGCCCGGACCGAAAGTCCCTCGACCTCGAGCGCGGCGGGAGGGATCCGGAACTCCACCTCGATCACGCCCCCCTCCTCGAGGGTGAAGACGCTGCTCGCCACCGTCGCCTCGTACCCCCAGGCGGCGGCTGCCAGGAGGTAGTCGCCCCCCGTGGGTGCGGTGACGGCAAAGGCGCCATCCGCGCCGGTGAGGGCCGAGGCGATGGAGTCCCCCGTGAGCGAGAGGAGCGAGACGAGTCCCCCCTCCACGGCGCGATCCGTCCCCCGCTCGAGGAGTACGCCGGCCACGGTCTGCACGGCGGCCTCGAGCGGGCGGGCGGAGGGAAGGAGGAGGGCGCAGGTGAGCGCAATCCTGCACGCCCTCCCCCCCCACCCGTCAGAAGGCGAAGTACAGCCCCATGCCCAGCCCGGAGACTTCCGTGTCATACCCGAAACGGATCACGAAGCTGTTGCCGGCGCGAAAGAGCATCCCCGAGACGAGCTGGGGCTTCCACTCTCCTTCGGTCTCGAAGGGAGCGATGTAGCTGCCGGTCGGTGACACCTGGAAATCCTCGTCCTCCACCGGGATCTCGGTGTACTCGCGGAAGGCCCGATGCCGCGCCATCCCTGCCCCGAGCACCAGCGCGAACTCTTCGGTCAGCGGGAGGATTCCTCCCACGTTGAAGACCAGGTACTCGTCGTTGTCCACCATCGCGTGGCGGTAGTTCCGCAGCAGTCCGGCCTCGTTTTCCACGACCCGCACGGTGCATGCGGGCGTGGTCGGAGGACTGATCCGGGGCGGGCAGTAGGTGGCATCACCCGACAGGTTCGTATGGCTACGCTGGGCGTCGACGAAGACCCCGAAGCCCAGACTCGGAATGTGCCGCCAGACGCTGATGCCGAGCATCGCGTCGGGGAGCACGGCGGAGTACCCGATCCCCGTCTGCATTCCGGTGTAGAAATCACGGGTCTGCTGTGCCGACGAGGGTGCGGCTGCCGCCAGTAAGCCGGCGACGACCGCGACGTAGACACTCCATGCGGACTTGAAACTTCGCATCTGACTCCTCCAGGGACGGGGGGACGGCCAAAGCTCCGGGGCAGAACCGCCTGGCCTTGCGCACCGGAAGTACCGGCCGAATCATTGGATTATGGTGACATCGCCTGTGGCAACGGACCGTATACGGTCGACGAAGGCCCCACGCCAGGGGTCGCCACCCGGACGCGTCCTTTCACTTGCGATCGCCTTCGCCGTGTTTCTCGTCGCTCTCCCTTCTGCGGCGGCGCCGCAGGTCGTCGGTCTGGGCATCATCCACGGGCAGGTCGTCGAGGCAGACGTCGAGCGACCGATCGCGCACGCCTTCATTGATATCCTGGATTCGAACGATCGGGTCCGCAAGCGGGTGACGAGCGACTCCCTCGGGTACTTCACTGTCCGGGATCTCGACCCCGGTTCGTTTCGTATACGGGTGCGGTCGATCGGCTACGCCGAGACCACCACCCCGCGGTGGTGGCTGGAGAGCTTCGAGCAGCTCACGCTCGTCGTGCGGGTGCTTCCCGAGGCGGTACTGCTCGCCCCCCTGGAGGTCGTCGCCCAGGCGCGCTCGGTCTCGCCGGTTCTCACCGGATTCTTCACCCGGATGAACCGGGTCGGGGGGGAGTTCATCACGGCCGAGCAGATATCCAAGAGCAATGCCACGCGGGTCAGTGACCTCATGCTCACGATTCCGGGGGTGCGGATGGTGAACTCCGACGAGGGCCTCATCACCACGATGGAGCGGGCCCTGGGGTATTGCCCCGCGCAGATCTGGATCGACGGCATGCTGGTGACGCGTGCAGGCCCGGTGCCTGTCGACATCCTGGTCGGCCCGGAACACCTCGTCGGAATCGAGGTGTACAAGGGACTGGCCTCCGTGCCACCCGAGTTCTACAATGAAGGCGCGCGATGCGGTGTCGTCGCGCTCTGGACGCAACGGGGAGGCTGACGACCACGGTCGGAGGCTTCACCAGGGAGACGAGCACCATGATGGCGTTCCGAAAGAATTTCCGCTGGGTCCTTGGAGTGTTCGGTGTGGTCGTGGGCCTTGCGGCCTGTACGGATACCCCGATGGCTCCGAGACTCCCCGAGGATCCGGACGAGAATCCGGACGTCGAGGAACCCGGCAAGCCCAAGCCCCCGGCCGAAGAAAACTGAGCCGAGGGTCCGTTCCGGAATGCCCCCCCGGCCCCTGTGCAGGGGGGGCATGGTCGGACGGTCGTCGCCGCTGCCGCGCTCGGCAGCTCAGTAGGACCGCTCGACGATGATCGCCCCGGCGAAGGCGGTGCCTCCTGCCGAACGGAGCGCAGCGGAGGCCTGCGGGCCGTCCATGTAGCGCATTCCCGTCACACCGTCGATCGTCAAGCTGCGCAGCACCTCCACCCCGCCCTGGTGCGTGCGGTTGATGAAGACACCGATTTCCCCACCAGTCTGCGTCAGACTGGTCTGTGCCCGAATCTGCAGCCACCGGGGGCGGAGCTTCTCGACAACCTCGTAGAGGTTCGAAGCCAGGGCTTCCTGGATCTCCGCCTGGGTCAACACATTCGAGTTGATTCCACTCCCGGCACTCCCCCCGGATGCACACCCGGACAGGAAGACCGCAACCGCGAGCGCGATCATGGGTCCCAATCGGCCCATCCTGATCATCTTCCACCTCCCCTTCGGGTTCAACTCCATTTCCGGATGAAAGCGGGCGCCGGTCGACACCAGCATACAACTGGTGTCGCCGGCGCCCGTTTCATCTTGAACATCACCCGATG
>CAYORZ010000061.1:0-4899 GCA_964406485.1 uncultured Gemmatimonadaceae bacterium
GACCACCGTTACCGCCTGACGAGGTACCTCCGGCAGGTCAGCGACGATGGTCAGCGGCTTCGCTCGCGCGAGCTGGCTGATGGCGTTCGCCTCCAGCTCGAGCAGCTTGAGATCCGCACCAGCGCGGACGATAACCTCCGCCCACTGGCTGGCCTCGACGCGGAACTCGGCCCGCGCGTTGCGAATCCCTCGAATCAGCTCCATGACCAGCGACATCTGCCGCTCGGCCTCTTCATCGCGCGTGTTCGCCGGCTCCGGCCATGGTGCGACGATCAGGCTCGGTGCCGCTTCGCCATGCGGATCGTGGGTACGAGTACGAAGAACGACCAGCCGAACGCTGGTCGGAAGCGCGAAAAGTTACCCTGCCCCCCGGGTGAGGTCAACGTGGCGACGGCACCCACTGGCGCGCCCGCGCGGGCGAGACCATGATCCGGGGGCCCTAAGAAGAAGGCGCGCGGCAGCGCGCCCGCGCCCGCTGTTACCGCCCCCCCCCGACGCTTCCGGCCCATGGATCGCACCCTGGTCATTCTCGCCGCCCTCTTCGGCTTTCTCGGTGTCGCCGCCGGCGCCTTCGGTGCTCACGCCCTGCGCGCCTCGCTCTCGCCCCGCGACATGGAGATCTTCGAGACGGCCGTACGCTACCAGCTCGTGCACGCGGTGGCCCTCCTGGGGATTGCAGCAGCGTGGGCGCGCTGGCCCGACGTCGCGGGCACCCTGACGCTCGCCGGCTGGCTGATGGTGGCGGGTGTCACCATCTTTTCGGGATCTCTCTACCTCCTGGTGCTGACCGGTACACGGTGGCTCGGCGCCGTCACCCCGCTCGGGGGCATCGCGATGCTTCTCGGATGGATGGCCCTCGGATGGGCCGCCTTCCGGGCGGGCCCCGGGTGAGCCGGGGAACCCGCACCCGGCCGACAGGGTTCGAGAGTGCTCGCCCCCACGATCTCGTCCAGAGAGCGCCGTCGTTCATGATCCGGATTCGTACCGCCCTGCTCCTCGCCGTCACGGGCGGCCTCGTCGGGTGTGCCGACGACGACGGCGCCACCCTTCCCACGGTCATCGACCGCATCGTCCTCACCCCCGAGGCGGTCTCGATCACCACCCTGAGTACCGATCTGGCCTTCGAGGCCGAAGCCCGCACCGCGGCCGATCTTCCGGTGACGGGGGTCGACTTCGACTGGACGTCGTCCGACCCCTCGGTGGCCACGATCAGCGCCGACGGGACGGCAACGTCGGTCGGATATGGTGAGACGACCATCACGGTGGAAGTCGACGGGGTGCAGGCGCACGCGATCCTCTCGGTACGGGACTGCGATGCGAGCCTCGCCCTCGCGCCGGGGGAATGGCAGGCCGTTGCGGTCCCCGCCCCCGGAGACTGCGGCGTGATCCTTCCCGCAGGAGTGGGAGGCGAACGCTACCGGGTCGCCGTGGTCTCGGTCGACACCACCCCGACGGCCGGCGGGCCCGTGGCCTTCGACGTGCGCCCCCTCGGCGTCGTTACCGACGACGACCCCGACCCCGCGCCGGGAGTCACCACCCGGACCCCGTACGTCTCGGCTCCCGGACTCTCGGCAGCCGCGGCACGAACGCTGGGCGACGCGGCCCGGGTCTCCGCCCACACGGCCCGGGTCCACCATGAGATGCGGCGCGAAGAGGCCCTGCTCCTCCGCGACCTCTCCCCCGACGCGCTCCTCTCCGGGACGGCACCGGCGGGCGCTCCCGCCCGGCAGTCCACTCCCCCCCCGCCCTCGATCCAGCTCGACCCCAACACGTCGAGCTGCGAGGCCAGTGAACCGGTGGAAGCCGAGCTCGTCTACCACGACGAACAGTTCGCCTTCTACCAGGATGCCGAGCAGCGCGCGGGGGCGAAGGCCGTCACGCGAACCCAGGTGCAGCGGATGGCGGACTACTACCGCGACCACGGCCAGGAGGTGATCGAGCGGTACTTCGAGGGGGTGAGCGACATCGACGGCAACGGGCGCGTGATCGTCTTCATCACCCCCGAAGTGGTCTTTCCGACGGCGGCGTACGTCTGGAGCGGGGACTTCTTCTCGCGGGGAAGCGGCGGCTGCGCAGCCTCGAATCGCGCCGAGATCATCTACTTCGGTGCGGACATCATCCTGGCGCAGGACAACGCCGCGGGGAGCGACTGGCAGTCCCTCGTCACCCTCGTGCACGAGATGAAGCACGTGAGCTCGCTCTACCGCCGGGTCGTGCGCACGAGCAGCGGAGGCGAGTGGCCCTACCACCCCGCCTGGATCGAAGAGGGGACGGCCGAGATCGCGGGCAACATGGCGGCGCGGGCGGCGTGGGCCTCGATCGGCGGTCCGCAGGTCCACGAACGGGTGACGCCGACCGAGATCCAGGACCACGGGGTCGATGAGAACGGCGACCCCTACCCCGAGTTCTTCGGGATCGCGATCCAGTTCTTCCGGACGCAGGGATACCTCTCGTCGCAGCCCAACAGTCTCGTCCTCACACCGTCCGGTGCGGGCAGCGACCACTCCATCTACGGCAGCGGGTGGACCTTCTTCCGCTGGATCGGTGACAGCTACGGCGATGCGGGCGCGTCGGCCATGGCCGACGCCGACCTCTTCCTCCGGCTGAACTCGTCGGAGTCACCCCCCGGACTCGCGGGCCTCGAGGCCGAAACAGGGCTCGCCTTCCCCCAGCTCATGGAGCGCTACGCCGCCGCCGTGATGCTCCACTCCACCCCCTCCGTCCCCGAAGGTCTCGACTACACCTCGTACGACTTCCCCGAGGTGATCGAGATGTTCTGCTTCGCGGCCGACGAGCCCTGCGAGGGGGCCACGCGCGGAGGACCGCCCGGCGCCTGGCCCTGGCCGGTCACCACCGACTCCGAGGGTGACATGACCTGGACGCTGCAGCAGGCCACCGTCTTCGAGGGCTCGATGGGACCCGCGGGCCTGCGCATCCACGAACTCGTCTCGAATGGAACCGGCCTCGGGGCCGAGGTGCGGATCACCGCCCCGCCCCGTACCCGCGTGGTGGTGGCCCGCATCGAGTAGGGGCGCGCCGGCGGAGCGAGGGCGCTCGTCGATGGTCAGTCGGACGCGGTCACGACCCCGCGGAGGACTTCGAGGTCGACGTTCCCGCCGGAGATGACCACGACGAGCGGGCGGGCGTTGCCGTCGTCGAGGTGTCCCTCGAGGGCGGCAGCCAGGGCCACCGCCCCGCCCCCCTCCACCACGAGCCCGAGTTCGCCGAAGCTCCACCGCATCGCCCGCCGGATCGCCGCTTCGTCGACGACGACGTGGCGGTGCACAAGGTCGCGGACGAGCGTGAAGGTGAGGGCGTTGTCGAGCCCGATTCCCCCTGCGAGCGCCCCGGCCACCGTGTCCTCTTCGGGCATCTCGACGGGCCGCTCGGTCCGCAGGCTTTCCCACATCACCCGCGCCCGACGCGCGGTGACGGCGGTTACGCGCGCCGCGGAGCCCTGGTCTGCCAGCGCGGCGGCGACCCCCCCGGCGAGTCCCCCGCCGGAGAGGGGGACGGCGATTTCCGCGACGTCGGGAAGCTGGTCGAGGAGCTCGAGGGCAAGCGTCCCCTGGCCCGACACCACATCGGGGTCGTCGAAGGGGTGCACGAAGGGGCTTCCCTCACGGAGCGCGTGCGCCCGGGCTGCCCGCTCGGCTTCGTCGTAGCTCTCGCCGGCCAGGACGGCCTCCGCCCCATGGGCGCGGATCGCGGCCAGCTTCACCGGGTCGACCCACCGGGGGACGAAGACGGTCGCCGCCACCCCGAGGCGTTCGGCCACGAAGGCCACCGCGCGCCCGTGGTTCCCCGACGAACAGGCGATGACCCCCCTGGCGCGTGCCGCCGTGCCCAGCGCCTGGATGCGGGCCGCCGCCCCCCGCACCTTGAACGATCCGGTCGGGCCGAGCGACTCCAGCTTGAGGTGGACCGGTCGGCCCACCCGTTCCGAAAGCGCCGGCGCCCCGACCAGCGGGGAGGGCGGCAGGACCGCTCTCACCCGGGCCAGGGCGCCGGGCCAGTCGAAGGAGGGAATCGACAGGTCAGCCGACGTCGGTGGCATCGCCCACGACGAAGGTGATCCGGGCGTTCACCCTGTACTTCGTGACCGATCCGCCCTCGACGATCGCCTGCGTCTCGGCGATGTAGACGCTGCGGATATTGCGGACGGTCCGTCCCGCCTCCTTCACGGCGCTCTGGACCGCACCCTCGATGCTGTCACCCTCGGCCAGGACCTCGATCACCTTGGCAATCGACATGCTACTACCTCCACGTTGGGGATACGTCGGTTCGCCCCCACAAGCTATGCAATTTGCACGCCGCGGGCACGCGCGCCCGGCGCGCCCCCCGCGGCGTCAGGTCGCACACCCGATCCGCTCCCGACTGACCACGAAGTTGTCGAAGGTCCGCGTCTGCGCCCGCGGTGCGCCGTCATTCCAGTAGTTCTCCAGAAAGACGGCGTTCAGTCCATAGTCGTCGAAGTCTCCGAGCCAGTTCAGTCCGACAATGCGGGCGTCTTCCTTCCCGTCGACCCAGAGGGTGAACACGCCGTTGGCTTCCCCCGGAGAGTTGAGACGGACGTGCGCCTCGATGCACTGCCACTCCCCGACCCGGGACGGCGCGAAGAGGGGGGTTTCGGAGCGTACAGCACCGAGCCAGGTGAAGGTGTTGAAGTCGTTGTATGTGTTGGACTTGAGGACACCCTCCTCGTCCGTCCCCCGCACCGGATCCAGGACGAGGTGCGCGCCATCCGGCCCTCCGGACCAGAGGTGGGCGACCATCGCCTGGGCCCACGAAGCCGGCGAAGCGAAGACGAAGGCACGACTGACCTTCTCCCCTCGGGGCCCCCCCCCCCCCCCCGGCCCGCCCCCCCCCCCCCCCCCCCGGCCCCCCAGCGACGGGGGG
>CAYORZ010000061.1:4909-8637 GCA_964406485.1 uncultured Gemmatimonadaceae bacterium
CCCCGGTTCGTACCGAAGAAAGACGCGCCAGTACACTTCGCGATAGTCGGTCGTCCCCCCGTCGACAGGACGAATGTACCCCTGCGGCGTGCGTCCGAAGGCGAGGTGGAGGGAGCCGGCCCCTACCTGACCGGCGGCGAACCGCACCTGCATTCCGGTCGAGCCGTCGAGCCCCGCCCCCGGGGAGCGTCCGAAGGCGCCATCGGCGTCATCGAACTCGAAGTACGCATCGAGACGATCCACCTCGAAGTCGTCGCACCAGATCCAGGCCGGATCGGGGGTGTCGCACTCCCGTCCCGTCACGCCCGGAGGGACGGTATCGGGCGGCGGGGCGAGTCCTCCGGGCGTGCCCCCCTCGCCGCAGGCGCAGAGGGCGAGGAAGGTAGCCAGCGGAAGCAGAAGGTTCATCGTCCGGAAGGGGCTCATTGATCGAGGGTGCCGGCGGCGCGGGCGACCTCCGCCTCGGCCGCAAGGTAACCGAAGGCCGGCCACTGCGACTCGCCGGCGAGGATCGCCTCGAAGAGTTGACGGGCCGCCTCGCGTCGTCCGTTCACGTGGTGCCACATCGCCACGCCGTACGCCGTCGTGGTCGAGGCGAGGTTCGCCTCGGCATCCGGGGGTCCCAGCAGCTCCTCGGGTTCACGCTCCCCCTTGTGCAGGAGGAGGACGTCGAGGTACGAGGCACTCTCGATGATCGCCGCGTCGGCGCGGACGCCGGCAAGGAGGGTGTCGGCCTGCGCGGTCAGTCCCAGGCGACGGAGCGTGTTGTTCAGCCAGTACGTCGTGGCGATCACGCTGTCGGGGTGCCGCGAGACCTCGAGGCAGTCGTTCCACGCGAGGAGCGCCTGCTCGAATTCCCCCCGGAGGTAGTGGGCGAGCCCCAGGTGGTACCAGATGTTGAAGTGGAGGGTGCTGGTCGGGATTCCCGCGGCGTTCGGAAGGCCGTCGGGCTCCACCTCGTCGTCGCTCCCCTCGACGAGTTCCAGCGCCGCCTGGAAGTCGGCGATGGCCGCGTCGAGGTCACGGACCGTGAGGTAGCGGTGGCCGCGGTGCCGACGGAAGCGGGCGTCGTCGGGGTGAAGCTCCAGGCCGCGCGTGTAGACGGCGATGGCCTCGCCATACCGCCCGAGGTAGGCCAGGCGCCGCCCGTACCAGATGAGGGCGTCGGCGTCGTCGGGGGTGGCCTCGAGATCGGCGCGCGCGGCCGCGAGGTTCTGCTCGTGCCCCGCGCGCACCTCGGGGGACAGCTCGGGGGGGAAGAGCGGCTCACCCAGGAAGGAGCGCGCCTCGGCGCCGGCGGGGAGTGCTGCGCCGCCGTCGTCCGCGGGCGCGTCCTCTGCACCCGGGGCATCCGCCGGGGGCACGTCACCGCGCTCCCCCGCCGTGCAGCCGACGAGAACGAGGGCCACGAAGACAGCAGCGCGACGAAGACGAGGACGCATGGACGGCTCCCGGGGGTGGTCCGAAGGGGCGGGCATCGCCAACATACAGAATGACGACACCCCTCCTCAACCACGATCTCGTCCAGGCTCCCGACGCCACGCCGTCCCGCTGGATGCTTGTCCTGCACGGCATCTACGGCGCCGGCCGCAACTGGGGGAGCGTGGCACGCCGCTTCGTCGAGGCCCGCCCCGACTGGGGGGCGATCCTCGTGGACCTCCGGGAGCATGGGGGATCGACCGGCTTCCCTGCCCCCCACACGGTGGACGCCTGCGCCGACGACCTCCTCGCACTCGTCTCCTCCCTCGACCGCAACGTGGCCGCGATCCTCGGGCACAGCTTCGGCGGCAAGGTCTCGCTTCGCTACGCCGAGCGAGCCGCCGCCGATCCCCACGTGCCCCACCTCGAGCAGGTGTGGATCATCGACTCCACCCCCGACGCCCGCGCCCCCTCGGGGAGCGCCTGGCGCATGTTGCAACTGCTCAGGGACGAGCCCGGACCCTTCGCCGACCGTGCCGAAGCGGTCGCGGCCGTGGAGTCGGCGGGGTTCACGCGCGGGGTGGCGCAGTGGATGAGCTCGAACCTCGAGCGCACCGACGACGACCGGCTCGCCTGGCGACTCGACATCGACGTCATGGAGGCGCTCGTCCTCGACTTCTTCGACCTCGATGCCTGGTCGGCCGTGGAGCACCCCCCCGCCGGCACGGTGATCCACTTCGTGAAGGGGAGCGAATCGTCGGTACTCGACGAAGAGGCGACCGCGCGCATCGAGGCGGTCGGACTGGCCACGGCCGCCACCCACCTCCACGTGGTCGAGGGCGGTCACTGGCTCAACGCCGACAACCCCGAGGCGCTCCACGCCCTCCTGACGGAGTGGATGGCCGACTAGGGCACACGCCCGCCGCCCCGGCCCTCCGGCACAATGTCCCCGGCGCGACTCGAACGCGCGACCTACTGCTTAGGAGGCAGTCGCTCTATCCACCTGAGCTACGGGGACGATGGATCCTGCACGATCCCCCGGCAATGAAACGGGGCGGCTGCCATCGCCCCGGGACGAGGCCATGGCGGAGCCGCCCTGCCGGGGTGCAACGGGGGGGATCGCGGTCCGCAAGGTAACCGCGGCGTCTCTCGTCCTGCAAGACGCCCCCTACCCCTCCTCGCCGAATGCGAAGCGGCCGAGGAGAGGCACGAAGCGCACCTCGCCGTCGAACGCCTCTTCGGTCACCACATCACCGCTCCGGCGCACCAGGGTCAGCGTCTGCACCTCCCGGTCTCCGACCGGAATCAGCATCCGCCCTCCGTCGGCGAGCTGGTCGATGAGCGCCGGGGGGATCGAGGGCGCCGCCGCCGAGACCACGATCACGTCGAAGGGGGCATACTTCCGCCACCCGATCGTTCCGTCGCCCACCATGAGCGCCACGTTGCGGATGCCCAGTTCGTCCAGCGCCCGCCGCGCCCGGTGCGACAGTTCGTGGACACGGTCGATGGAGTAGACCCGATCGGCCATCGAGGCGAGGAGCGCGGTGAGGTAGCCGCTCCCGGTGCCGAGCTCGAGCACCTTCTCGTGGGGCTGCGGGGCGAGGATCCTCAGGTAGTGCGCCTGCAGACTCGGCTGCGAGGCGGTCTGCCCGAAGCCGATCGAGACCGGCGCGTCGTCGTAGGCACGCGGCCACACCCCTTCGGGAACGAAGAGGTGCCGGGGGATCTCGTCGAACCGGCGGAGCAGATCGAGGTCATCGATGCCGCGTTCCCGGATCTTCTCGATCAGGGCGCGCCGCTGGCCGACGAACCGGTGCCCCCCGGGGCGTTCGCGGTGCGGGTTCACACGCCCAGCCCCCACCCCCGGATCTGGTCGAGGAGGCGGAAGTTGGTGAGATCGAGGTGCAGCGGCGTGACGCTGATCCACCCCCGCTCCACCGCCCGGAAATCCGAGTCGTCGGGTCCGGTCCACTTCGTCGACCCACCCCCGATCCAGAAGTATTCCCGTCCCGAGGGGTCGAGCGAGCGGGTCAGGGAGTCGCGGTACCGCCGCTGGCCCAGCTTCGTCACCCGCACGCCGCGCACCTCGCCCGGATCGACGGCG
This sequence comes from uncultured Gemmatimonadaceae bacterium, assembly GCA_964406485.1. GTDB lineage: Bacteria > Gemmatimonadota > Gemmatimonadetes > Longimicrobiales > Gaopeijiaceae > Gaopeijia. Next base: position 8,433 of record CAYORZ010000061.1, read on the forward strand.
GGAAGGTTGACGCTCAGAAGCGTCTGGTTCGGGAAGTCGTCGCGAGCCAGCACGCCGCGAAGGAACTCGGCGATGACCGGCTGCCACCCTTCCAACTCCTCGTGCCGCTCTCCCGTGAAGCTGAAGGCAACAGCCGGAATCCCGAGGACGGTCGATGCGGCCATCCTCCGGCCGGCGGCCGCCGAAGCAGCTGGCCTGCGCCTCG
>CAYORZ010000062.1:0-5847 GCA_964406485.1 uncultured Gemmatimonadaceae bacterium
CGGGCCCCCCTCGGCCGGGGCGATGGCGGCGGCCGAGTCGTAGACGAGCTTGCCCTGGTCGAGTTCGAGAACCCGGGCGCGGGGGTACGAACGCACGAGCTCCAGGTCGTGGGTCGCCATGATGACGGCCATCCCCATCGCGTTGATCTCCCAGAAGAGATCCATGACCCCTCGCGTCGCCCGTTCGTCGAGATTGCCGGTCGGTTCGTCGGCGAGGAGGACCACCGGATCGGTGACGAGGGCGCGGGCGATGGCCACACGCTGCTGCTCTCCGCCGGAGAGTTCATGTACCAGCGAACCCGCCTTGGCCGAGAGGCCCACCTGGCTCAGCAGCCGCTGCGCGCGGGCGGTGATGTCACCCCGGCGGGAGTCGGTCACCTCGAGGGCGAAGGCGACGTTCTCGAGGGCGGTGCGCCCGTGGAGCAGCCGGAAGTCCTGGAAGATCATCCCGACCCTCCGTCGGACCTTCCAGATGTCGGAGTCCCGCACGAGGTCGGAACTGAAACCGGCCACCCGCACCTCGCCCGCGGTGGGTCGGTCGGCGAGGTGGATGAGCCGCAGGGTGGTACTCTTTCCCGACCCCGAATGCCCGGTGAGGAAGGCGAATTCCCCCTTCCCGACCTCGAAGGTGACGCCCCGCAGCGCGAACCCCCGCCGGGGATACTCCCTGGAAACCTTCTCGAGCTTGATCAAGGGCGGATGGCGAGAGACAGCAACGACGGTGAGGGGGACCGGGGGAAAAAAGCTAGGCCGAGCGGAGAGGGCGCGCCAGCCGGATGGCGAGGTCGAGGGCTTCCGTCATCGACGAGGGGTCGGCGGCGCCGGTGCGGGCGATATCGATGTCCGTGCCGTGATCGGGGGTGGTGCGGGGGAAGGGGAGTCCCAGGGTGACGTTGACCCCCCGCCCGAAGGCCGCGGTCTTGAAGGCGGCCATCCCGACGTCGTGGTAGGGAGCGACCACGGCGTCGTGCCGTCCGGCGAGCGCGCGCACGAAGACGGTGTCGGCGGGGAAGGGGCCGGCCACATCGACCCCTGCGGCCCGCAGGCGCGCCACGACCGGCTCCATGATCCGGGACTCCTCGTCGCCGAAGAGCCCTCCGTCGGAGGCGTGCGGATTGAGGGCGCAGAGGGCCAGACGGGGTGCGGGGAGGCCCCACCACTGTCGGAGGTGGTGGTCGAGGAGGGTGATCCCGGACTCGAGGACGGCCGGGGTGAGCCGCTCCGGCACCTCACGGAGGGGGAGGTGGGTGGTGGCGAGAAGCACCCGGAGGGGGCCGCCCACCACCGTCGATTCGGCCGCCATCAGCATTCCGACCGCCGACACCCCCGTGAGCCGCTGGAGGAGTTCGGTATGCCCCGGCTCGGCGGCACCGGCGGCGCGGAGAGCGCGCTTGTGGATCGGGCCGGTGACGAGGGCGTCGGCCTCGCCCCTCGTGATGCGCTCGACCGCGCGCTCGATGGCCCGGAGCGACACGCGACCGGCCGACGCCTCGGAGCCGTCGAACGGCCCGGTCACCTCGACGTGATCGGCCGGCGTGTCGGGGAGGGGGAGGCCGAGGAGGTGGACTTCGGTCCCTGTCCGGTCGAGGCGGGTGAGGGCGGCCCGGACCACTTCCGGTCCGATCCCGCGGGGGTCACCGGTCGTGACGACCAGGCGGACGGGAGCCACGCCCGATACCCCGCCCTCAGAAACGGATGTCGACGTAGGCGCGGTCGCGCAGCCGCTGGAAGATGCGGTCGCGGCTCTTGGCCTCGGCCATGCGTTCCCGGATCTGGTCCTCGAGGTCCTCGAAGGTGAACTCCCCCGCTTCGCGGATCTCCGTCACCTTCAGGACGACCACATACGGTCCCTGGAGCTGGATCGAGAAGGGCTCGAGCACCTGGCCCTCGGTCGTGGCTCCGGCCAGGGCCTGGGCGTACCCCGGGGGGAGTCCCTCGGCGATCGCCTCGCGCGGCACCCGCGGGTAGACCGTCGGCGCCTGCTCGTCGTGTCCGTAGACGATGGCCAGGCTGTCGACCGGCGCCCCGGCCCGCATCTGTTCGGCGATCTCGCGGCCCCGTTCGAGGGCCTCGCCCAGGTCGTCGGGACCCGACTCGGGCCGGACCAGGATGTGCCGGGCCCGCACCTCTCCCGGGCGTCGCCGATCGATCCGCATGACGTGCCACCCGTAGGGGGTACGGAAGGCGGGGCTGAGTTGCCCGTCGGGAAGGCTCGAGAAGGCGATCTCGTCGAACTCGGGCACCATCACCCCCCTGCGGAACCACCCGAGGTCACCGCCGTTGGCCGCCGACCCTGGGTCATCCGACGCCGCCCGGGCCACGTCCTCGAACGACTCCCCCTCGAGGATACGGGCGACCAGGGAGTCGAGCTTCCGCCGGGCGTGGACCCACATCGAGTCGGGTGCCTCGACGGGAAAGACGATCTGTTCGAGGGAGAGGATCTCGGGGCGTTCCTGGAGGGAGGCGCGCTGCGCCTCGAAGAACTCCCGCATCTCGGCCTCGGTGACGGCCACCGGGGGGAGATCGCGCATCTGCTGGCGCATGTAGAGGTCGCGGATCAGCGCTCCCTCGATCCGCCGCCGCAGCACATCGCGGTATTCCGACATCGTCATCCCGTCTTCGGCCAGCGCCTGCTGCAGCGCGCCTGTTCCTCCGAGTTGCTGGCTCACGGCGTCGATCTGGGCCTGCACCCGGAGTTCGGTCTCGGCCGGGTCGAGCTGGATGAGGGTGTCCCGGGCGGCGGCCTGCAGGACGAGCTGCATGTCGATCAGCTGCTCGAGGACTTCGCGCGCTGCCTGCTTCAGCGAATCGGGGTCCTGCGGGAACTGCGCACCCTGGGCCGCCAGGAGCACCATCTCGTTCGTCACCTCGCTCAGCAGGATCAGCGAGTCGCCGGCGACCGCTGCCACCCGATCGACGAGGTCGTCGGGCTCCCCCGGGATCTGGAAGCTGATGGCCCCGCCCGGCTCCTGGGCCTCACCGCCGGCCGGCGTGGCGAGGGGGAAAGCCAGCCCGAGGAGGAAGGCGAGGAGCAACCGACGGGGAACTGCTGCCGTCATGGGATCACGTCGGGTCGGGGTGCGGGAGCCCCGTCCGGGGGTCGGCCGAGGCAGGGGCGCCCCCCCGCAGGGGGGCGTTCCGTCGAGGTGGTAAACCGGGGTCAATCCACGGTTCCGCTCACGCCCCTCCCGTCCCGCCGTCGGTCGAGCCGAAGCCGGGGTCGGGGACCATCCCCCCCTGGGGGGGTGCGGCCGTCGGCGCCGGGCCGCGCACCCGCGCGATCCCTTCGACGACCGCGGTGGCGACGGCGGGGAAGACGCGGGCGTCCGAGGCCTGCCGGAGTCCCGTGGCCACCATCCCGAGGGGGATCACGTCCTGCTCACCGGTGACGATGCGCCGGAGGAGTCCCTCGACGGTGCGTGCGATCGCCTGGTTCATCGACTCCGTCCCCTCGGGCTCGATCCCGGCGATGCCGAGAATGGTGGCGGCCTCGAGGAGCTGTTCCCTGACGGCGGTGCCGAGCGAGTCGACGTAGGCCGGATCGGGGGTGAAGCCCTCCTTCCGCGCCTCGGCGACCAGGAGTTCCCGCTGCGTCAGCCCCTCGAGAACGGTGGTCACCAGGACGGAGTCGGGCTGGCTCGCGAGCTGCATGCGTCCTTCGGGGAGCTGGTTCAGCATGAAGGTCTGCAACTCGCCCACCGTGAGGGTGCCCCCCCGGTAGCGCACCAGGGCACGGTTGCGGGCGCGCGAGGTGAGGTCGGCGGTGGGGTCCTCGACGATCCGGCGCACGACCTCGTCGACATCGGGCTGGATCTGCATCCCGACCGCGTCGGTCAGCGTCGCGACGTAGAGGGACTCGGCCTCCATGTGCTGCAGCTGCAGCATCTCCTGGCGGAACCGCGGAGCGACATCCTCGAAGGTGGGTGCCTCCTTCTCTTCGACGCGGATGATGTGGTACCCCATCGGAGTCTCGACCACCTCGCTCACCTCGCCGGGCTCCAGGCTGAAAGCGGCCACGGCGAAGGGCTCGACCATCGCGTCGCGGGGAAAGAAGCCGAGGTCTCCGCCCTGGGCCGCGCTCCCCGGATCCTGCGAGTACTGGCGCGCGAGGTCCTCGAAGGACTCTCCCGCCAGGAGCCGCTCGCGGAGCACCTCGGCTTCGGACCGCACGCTGTCGCGCTGGGCGGCGCTCGCCTGGATCGGAAAGCCCAGGAGGATGTGGCGCGCGCGGACTTCCGCGCCCGGCGCGTGGGTGACGAAGAGTTCCCGCAGTTCGGCGTCGGTGATCGTGGTGTCTCCCATGATCACCGAATCCCGGAGGGCGAGGATCATCTCCTGCTCGAGGCGGCCCTGGAGCATCGGCTCGACGTCGAGCGATTCCAGCGTGGAGTCCTTCGCGAGGGTCTGCGCGAGGAGGGTGTAGTCGACCCAGAGGTTGGCGAGGGCGACGGCCACCTGCGGGTCGTTGGGGAGGTCGGCCTGTCCGGCGAGGAGCCGGACGGTCTGATCGACGGAGAGGGTGTGTGCGCCCGCCCGGGCGAGGACGCCTTCGGAGCGGGTGTCGTCGCCACACGCCGTCACCGCGAGGAGGAGGGCGAGGGTGACAGCATGCGAGGCCCAGGTCTTCACGCGAACTCCTTGCATCGTCAAGCGTGGCTTCATCACGGGGATTCCTTGCGGGAGGGGGTCCCGGGGGGTTGTGGCGAAGCCCCCACCGGGGAGGCTTCCTCATCGTCGTCCAGGGCCGAAAGCGCCTGGATCAAGGTCGTGGTCAGCGGCTCCACACCCTGTTGGGTGAGCGTGAGCGAGAGGGGGTTGACCCTCCGAACCTCGACGCTCACCTGACGGTCCGACAAGGGGCGCTGCAACGCCTGGAGACGGGGGACCACCGCCGCCCGGAAATTGATGCGCGCGGTGCGCCCCCGCACCAGAATCCGCTCGATCCCGAGCCTCTTACCAAGCAACCGCAGCGTGGTGGCGTCAAGTAGACGCTCCACTTCGCCGGGCATGGTGCCGAAGCGGTCGACCAGCTCCGCCCGCAGTTCCGCCACCTCCTGCGACCGCCGGATCCGGGAGAGGCGACGGTAGAGGTGAAGCTTCTGGCTGGATTCGGCGATGTAGTCGTCGGGGAGGAAGGCCGAACCGGCGAGCGAGATCTCGGGCTCGGGGTGCTCGACCCGCCCCGACTCCTCGTCCTGCAGCCGGCGGACCGTCGTCTCGAGCAGGCGGAGGTAGGCGTCGATCCCCACCACATGGGCGAATCCCGACTGGTCCGCACCCAGGAGGTTCCCGGCCCCCCGGAGCTCGAGGTCGCGGAGGGCGACGGCGTACCCCGACCCCAGTTCGGTATGATGCTCGAGCACCCGCAGCCGCTTGCGGGCGTCGTCGGTGACGCCGTCGGGGATGATCAGGTAGCAGTACGCGCGGCGGTCGGAGCGACCCACCCGTCCCCGGATCTGGTACAGCTGCGAAAGCCCGAAGCGGTCGGCGCGGTCGACGATGAGGGTATTGGCATTGGGGACGTCGAGGCCGTTCTCGATGATCGCGGAGGCCACGAGCACGTCGACCTCGCCGTCCACGAAGTCGGTCATCACCCGGTCGAGTTCCCCCGCACTCATCTGGCCGTGGCCCACGCCCACCCGCGCCTCGGGCACGAGGGTGCGAATCCGCTCTGCCGCCGTGTGGATCGTCTGGATACGGTTGTGGAGGAAGTAGACCTGCCCCCCCCGGTCGAGTTCGCGGTGGATGGCCTCGGCCACCAGCCCGTCGCTCCAGGGGAGCGTCTGGGTGATGATCGGCATGCGGTCGCGCGGGGGCGTACGGATCACGGTCAGGTCGCGGATCCGG
>CAYORZ010000062.1:5857-8383 GCA_964406485.1 uncultured Gemmatimonadaceae bacterium
GGGAAAGGTAGAGGGTGCGCGGGATCGGCGTCGCGGAGAGGGTGAGGACGTCGAGCGAGGTGCGGAGGTGCTTCAGCCGTTCCTTGTGCTTGACCCCGAAGCGCTGCTCCTCGTCGACGATCAGGAGTCCCAGATCGTGGAAGGCGACGTCGGGGGAAAGGAGCCGGTGCGTCCCGATCACGATGTCGACCTCGCCGGCCTCGACCCCGGCGAGGAGCTCGGCGGTTTCACGGGCCGAGCGGAAGCGACTGAGCGCGCCCACCCGGACCGGGTAGTCGGCCAGGCGTTCCTCGAAGGTGTGGCGGTGCTGCTCGGCCAGGATCGTGGTCGGGGCGAGGACGGCGACCTGCTTTCCGTCCTGCACCGCCTTGAAGGCCGCGCGGATCGCGATCTCGGTCTTGCCGTAGCCCACGTCGCCGCAGATCAGGCGGTCCATCGGGCGCGCGCTCTCCATGTCGCGCTTCACGTCGGCCGTCGCAGTGCGCTGGTCGGGGGTGTCGTCGTAGAGAAAGGAGGACTCCATCTCCTTCTGCCACCGGGTGTCGGGACCGAAGGCGTGGCCGGTGGCGGCTTCGCGGCGGGCGTACAGCTCGAGGAGTTCGGCGGTCATCTTCGCGATCGCTTCCTCCGTCTTCCGCCGGAGCGTCTTCCAGCGGCGGCCGCCGATCTTGTGGAGCTGCGGGGGCGTCGCCTCGTCGTCTTCGCCGACCCACCGCTCCACCAGGTCGAGGCGGTAGACCGGAACCCGAAGCACTTCGCCGCCCGCGTACTCGATGGCGAGGAGCTCGATCTCTTCCCCGCCGACCTCGAGCTTCTCCATCCCCGTGAACATCCCCACCCCGTGGTCCATGTGGACGACGTGGTCGCCGGGGGTCAGCTGGGCGAGCGACTCGAGAGCGACCGACCCCCGGAAGCGCCGCGTGCGGCGGAGCCTGCGGGAGCGCCGGAAGATCTCGTGGTCGGTGAAGACGCGGAGGGGGGGCGAGGCGCGGGGAAGGAGAAAGCCGCCGTCGAGCGACCCGATCGCGACCTGGGCGCCGGGGGGGAGTCCCCCGTCGGACTCCAGGATCTCTTCCAGGCGGTGGGCCTGCCCCTCGTTGTCACAGAGCAGAAGCGTGCGTTCGCCCCGCGCCGCCCCCTCGCGGAGGAGCGCCGCGAGCCGCTTCATGTCGCGTTCGACGGGGGGCGGCGGCTCCGTGCCCAGCGAGAGGTCTCCCTCGGCTTCCTCGGCGAACTCGATCCGGGGGAAGGTGCGGAGAGCCGCGATCGCCTGCTCCGGAGGGAGGAGGAGTGCCTGGGGCGGAGAGAGCTGGCGCATCCCCGAGGCCCGCAGTTCGTCATGCACCCGGACCGCGTGTTCCCACGCCCGGGTGAGGTGTGCGGGCCACTCGCCGCCGCCGAGGTCGGCCAGGAGCGTGTCGCGGGTGAGGAGTTCGAGGAGCGCGCGCGGGGCCGTCGCCGCGGCGTCGCGGTGCGAGGCGAAGTCCACGGGAAGGATGTGCACCTCGTCGAGCGCTGCCGTGGAGCGCTGGTCGGCCACGGCGAAGGCGCGCATCGATTCGATCTCGTCGCCCCAGAACTCGACCCGCGCGGGGTCGGGTGCCCCGAAGCTGAAGAGATCGATGATTCCCCCGCGCACGGCGAACTGCCCGACCTCTTCGACGAGGGGGACACGCTCGAACCCGCGCTCCTCCAGCGCCTCGACGAGCGCCGTGAAGCCGGGAGACGTCCCGGTGCGGAGGGTGAGGCGGAGTTCGGTGATCGACTCGGGGAGGGGGACGCGTTCCTGGAGGGCGCGGACCGTCGTGACCAGGATCCGGATGCGGCCGGCGAAGAAGCCTTCGAGCGCCTCGACCCGGAGTCCCCCGATCTCGAGGTGCGGCTCGTCGGACTCGTAGGGGAGCGCCTCGCGTTGGGGGAAGAGGGCGGCGTGGCCTTCGCCGAGCAGGCTCTCGAGGTCGGCCTCGACGGCGGCGGCGCCGCGCGGGTCGGCCGCCACCGCGACGAGGAGCCGGTCGGGATGCCGGCGGTGGAGAGCGGCGAGGGTGGCGGCACCGGCCGAGCCGATGACGCCGGTCACGCGCAGGGCGTCGCCCGGGGCAGGGAGGCGCGCAGAGAGTTCGCGGAAGGGCGGCGTGCCCTCCAGCGCGTCCAGGATGATATGGTCGGAAGCAGTCAACGGGGAAAACTACGTCGGGGTCGGAGCCGGAGCGGCGGACGGGGCGGCACGGCGGCCCCCCGAGGTGGCGATCCAGCTTTCCAGGAGGAGGAGGAGGACGGCAGCTGCGAGGAGCCCGCGCCACCCTTCGGCGCCGTGGCGCAGGGTGAAGGTGGCTCCGCCCCACCGTCGGGGTTCGTTTACCCACACGACCGCCGGACCGATCCGGTGTGCGTCGGCCCGATCGAGGGGTGCGAGGCGGGACTCGAGGGGGGGGGCGTTCACGGCGACGACGTCGAGGAGGGAATCTCCAGCCATGATGCGGTGGATCCCCGCGGAGCGGAGGGTCCGGAGTTCGAGCGCGCCAT
>CAYORZ010000063.1:0-8210 GCA_964406485.1 uncultured Gemmatimonadaceae bacterium
TGCATCGTCTTGCCCGCCCCGACGATCCCGCCCGCTCCCGAAATCACCATGGCGCCGCGCGCGCCCGGGGGTCCGAAGACTTCGTCGACGGCGTCGGCGGCCGTGACCGGGAGTCGGCCGGCGCGGAAGATCTCCAGAACCGAACCCAGCCCGAGGGTCTGGAGGGTGGGCGTACGGAGCGCAGTCACCGACATGGCGTTCAGGATACCTCGAAGAGGGCGGCGATGCCGACGTCGCCGGCGGCGCAGCCGAAAAGGAGCACGAAGCCGCCCCCGATCTCGACGGCCTCCTCGAGCCCCTCGATGAGGGAACGGGTGAGGGTGGGCCCTTGAGGATGGCCCCAGACGAGCGAACACCCGGTGCGGTTGAGGCGGGTCCACGGGACCCCGGTCTGCCGCTGGAAGACGGCGTCGTTGACGGCGAAGGGGTTGTGACTCTTGAAGACCGCCACGTCGTCCAGGCCGATCCCCACCCGCTCCATGAGCGCCTGCACCGCGAGGCCGGGTGCCTCGGGCATGAGCGACGGGCGCGCGCGCGCCTCCGCCTTCCCCACGAGCCGGATCGTGATCTCGGGACGGGGGCTCAGCTCGCGCGCCCGCTCGGCGGTGGTGACGAGCAGACAGGCCATGCCGTCGGCGGCGTGGGTCTGCGTGCCGGCAGTCACGCAGCTGTCGAGCTCGCGCTGAGCTCGTAACTCACCGATCGACTTCGGTTTGACTCCGGTGTCGTCGTCGACGGTGCCGAGAGGGCGCCCGCCCACATCGAGGAGGTCGAAGGAGACCATGATCCGGTCGAGAAAGCCGCGCGCCTTCGTCTCGAAGTACTGCTGGTGCCGCAGGTGCGCGATCTCGTCGGTCTCGCTCCGGGTCACGCCGTGGTGGCGCGCGGTGAGGCCCGCGGCGGTGATCATCGCCTTTCCGGTCGCGGGGTCGAAACCGAAGTTGTCCCAGACGTCGGCGATGGCCTCGGTCCGCCGGTGTGCCCGCCGCTCGGGGAAGACGCCCACGGGGGAGTCCGAGGTACGGTCGAAGGCCAGCACCCCGACCGTATCGTGCGAGCGGGCCTCGACGGTGGCCGCAGCCATGAGCACGGCCTGGAGTCCCGTCGCACACGCCTGTTCGACATGGAAGCCGGGAATCCGGTGGCCCATGATGCTGGCGACCATCGGCGCCGTCCAGAACTTCCAGTGCCACGGGACGGTCGACCCGAGCACGAGGTAGTCGAGCTCGCGTTGGGGGACCCCACGCAGTCCCAGGACCCGGCTCATGGCCTCACCCGCGAAGTGCGCGATGTTGACCTGGGCCAGGCCGGAGGTCTGCCAGGCGGGAAACCAGGAACTCCCCCAGGTGCCGTAAGGGATCCGGGCGTGCGGAAAGAGGATCGGTTCGGCCACGAGGGAGGGTCGGAGGGGGCAGGACGTTGCGGGGGGCATCATGGGGTGCGTGCCGGCCCCGGGGCAAGGCGACGACGGGCCGCGGAACCGGGTACGCCGAAGTCTTCAACCGATGCGGGGAGGGGGTTATCCTCCTTTCTGGACCATCAACCTCACCGTACGCGTCACGAGGGATCCGTCGCCATGATCACCGCCCGCCGCCTCTCCGCCCTCTCCGTGCTCCTTGCCGTCTCTCTCACGGGGTGTGCCGCCGAGGATTCGCCCCGGGCAGACGACACCGACCAGGCCACGACGGCTCCGTCGACCCCCGCGACGCCGGCCGCCACCACCCCCGCCGGCTTCACGATCGGCGCCGGCGAGCCCTTCCCGGCCGATCCGCGTGAGCCGCGGCTGATCAACGTCCGGCAGCTCACCTTCGAGGGCGAAAACGCCGAGGCGTACTTCTCTCCCGACGGCACGAAGCTGGTCTACCAGCGCACACCGGCGTCGGGCGGATGCGACCAGATCTACACCCTCGATCTGGCCACCGGAGAACAGCAGCTCGTGAGCACCGGCGAAGGCCGCACCACCTGTGGCTACTTCTACCCGGGCGGCGACCGGATCCTCTTCTCGTCGACGCACCACGATTCGGACATGTGCCCCGCTCCCCCGGACATGTCGCAGGGGTACGTCTGGGCGATCTACCCGGCGTACGACATCTACGTCGCCGATCCCGACGGCAGCAACCTCACGCGGCTGACCGATTCGCCCAGCTACGACGCCGAGGCGACCATCTCGCCGATGGGCGACCGGATCATCTTCACCAGCACGCGCGAGGGCGACCTCGACCTCTACACGATGGCCCTCGACGGCAGTGACGTGCAGCGGATCACCGATCGTGTGGGCTACGACGGCGGCGCCTTCTTCTCGCCCGACGGCACGAAGATCGTCTGGCGGGCGCACTACCCCGAGGAGGGTGCCGAGATGGAGGACTACCTCCGGCTCCTCGCCGACGACAAGATCCGGCCCTCGACGCTCGATCTCTACGTGGCCGACGCCGACGGATCGAACCAGCAGCAGGTGACCGACAACAACGCCGCGAACTTCGGGCCGTACTTCCACCCCTCCGGCGAGAAGATCATCTTCAGCTCCAACATGGAAGACCCCACCGGCCGGGAGTTCGATCTCTACATGATCAACATCGACGGCACCGGGCTGGAGCGGATCACCTACGCCGAAGACTTCGACGGCTTCCCGATGTTCAGCCCCGACGGGCGGTACCTCGTGTGGGGTTCGAACCGCAACCCGGCGCACGAGGGCAACACCAACGTCTTCATCGCGGAGTGGGTGGAAAACCCCTGAGGGGGGGCAAGGGGCGGTCGATCCGCTCCAGAAGGTCGGTGAGGATCTGGTAGGTCAGTCCCCACACGATCTCGCCGTTCACGCGGAAGCAGTGGAAGCGACGGGGTCCGGCCGGCCCGGGCATGTCAATCACGCTGTGTACGGCCGGGTCGGAGAGGGTGGAGAGCGACACCCAGTGGATCGCCGCCACCTCGTGCGAGGCCACCCGCGCCTCGGTCTCGGCCGAGACGCCGAAGACCCAGGGGGAGATCCGGATCGGGGGCAGCCCAGGTCCGCTCGGCGCCACGAGCGGGAGCGTCCCCAGGGGCGTGACATGGCGGGTCTCTTCCGTCGCGAGTACGACCCCCGTCTCTTCGTGCGTCTCGCGCACGGCCGTGTGCAGCAGGGTCGGATCGGTGTCGTCGTGGCGCCCGCCGGGGAGCGCCATGTGCCCCGACCAGGGGTCCCGGGGACTCCGGGACCGCTTGATCAGAAGCAGGTCCAGATCTTCGGGACGCCCCCGGAGCACCACCGCCACTGCGGCCTCGATCGTCCCGGCTGTCGGGTCGATCGGGGGATCGTCGTCGTCGGAAGCGTAGGCAGCGAGCGCCCGCCGTACCTCGGGGAAGCGTGGATCGAGCATGTCCGAACGTGGCCGAGCCAGGGGGCAAACTCAACCTCTCCGGCGCCTCACGACCGCGTGACACACTCCTGTTGCGAAGGGGCGTGACCTGCCGGTAGTGCTCGCCACCGCATTCGTGCAGGAAGCTCCGCCGACGCTTCCGGCCGAAGAGCGCGGATAGGGAGGAGCAGTCTCCGCGGCGGCGTCCCGGCCGCCGGCGCAGCCGCAGAGTGGCGCCTCCCGCTTCCTGACGTGGCGCAACGCCCTGGTCGGGGGGATGAGCGCGTTCGCACTCTGGGGACTCGTGGCTGCCGGATGGCTGCTGTCGGGGCGTTCCGTGGGGCAGGATCTCGTGGCCGACGAGGGGGGGGCGGCGCTGCATTCGGTGGCAGTCCTTCCCTTTGTCACCCGCAGCGATGATCCGCAGGACCGCTACTTCGCCGAGGGGATGCACGATGACCTCCTCACGCAACTCGCACGGGTCGACTCGCTGGTGGTGATCAGCCGGACGTCGGTCATGCAGTACGCCGGCACCACCCTGAGCGTCCCCGAGATCGCCGCCGAACTGGGGGTGGCGGCGATCCTCGAGGGAGGCGTGCAGGGGATCAGGTCCGGATCAATGTGCAGCTGATCGACGCGAGCCGCGACCGGCACCTCTGGGCCGAGACGTACGACGAGGAGCTGTCGGCAGAGAACATTTTCGCAATCCAGAGTGACCTCGCCCAGCGGATCGCGGCGTCGCTGCGGGTGACGCTCGCCCCCCAGCTCGTGGACCGTATACGGGAGCGGCCGACCGAGAGTCTGGAGGCGTATGACGCGTTTGTGCGCGGACGGTCGATCTACAACGATCGTGGCCTCTACGGCGAGTCGCTGGGTGAGGTGCGCGCCTACTTCCGGGCGGCGATCGAGGCAGACCCCTCCTTCGCGGCTCCCTGGGCAGGGATGGCGGCGATGGAGCTGATGGCCCTCCGCGCGGGCCGGCTTCCGGAGAGCGAAGCGAGGCCGCGCGTCTGGCGTCCGAGCTCGATCCCCGCTCGACGGCGGCGTTGAAGACCCTGGGCGATTGGCTCTACTACGACGAACAGTACGCCAAGTCGATCGAGGTGTCTCATCGCATCCTGGCGATGGAGCCCGGCGACTGGTATGCCCACTACAATCTCGGATGGGTGCACACGGCCCAGGGCCGGTGGAGGGAGGGGGTCGCTGCGCTGCGTGAGGCAGAGGCGCGGACGGTGGAGAGCCGCCCGACCGTCTACGCCGCGATGGCCTACGCCTTCGCACGGGGGCAACAACGTGACTCTGCCCTGACCTATCTGGAACGGGGGAAGGAGACCAGCCTCTACGACCACGCCCTCATCTGGCACGAACTGGGCGATCACGTGGCGGGGGTCGCCGCGCTGGAGGAGATCCTGACCACGGCGCCCTCGCTGGTGCCCTGGCTACGCTCCGATCCGATAGCCGACGAGATGCTCGCCGACGAACGCTACGCCGACGTGATCCGGCGGCTTGGGCTTTGAGGGCGGTCGGGCCCCCTACACCCCCGTCGCCTCCGCTCCCCAGATCACCTTGTGAAGCTGGAGCTGGAAGCGCACGGGGAGGCGGTCTTCCAGGATCCAGGCGGCCAGCTGCTCGAGGTCGATGGAGTCCCAGACCGGCGAGATGAGGAGGGCGCCGAGGCGTCCTCCGGTCACTGCGTCGTCGAGCTGCCGCTCGCGGATCACGGCACGGGCCCAGTCGTAGTCCTCGCGACCGGCAACGACGAACTTCACTTCGTCGGTGGCGCGCAGGTGATCGAGGTTCGACCAGAGGTTGCGCGCCGACTCCCCCGATCCGGGGCATTTGAGGTCCATGATCCGGATCACCCGGGGATCGAGCCGAGAGATGTCGAAGGCGCCCGACGTCTCGACGAGCACGGTGTATCCTGCGTCGGCAAGACGGGTCGCAAGGGGCAACACGTTGGGGTGCGCGAGCGGCTCCCCCCCCGTGAGTTGCACGAGGCGGGTCCCGATGCGATCCACTTCGGCGACGATCTCGTCGAGGGTCATGCGCACGCCACCGGTGAAGGCGTATTCGGTGTCGCACCAGGTGCAGCGCAGGGGACACCCGGTCACCCGCACGAAGGTGCAGGGGTGGCCCGCCCAGGTCGATTCGCCCTGGATCGAGTGGAAGATCTCGGTGATGCGCAGGAAGGGTGTGCGCTCAGAGTCCGCCACCGTCACCCCCCTCCCGGCCCGGCGTCGCCTCTGCTGCAGTGGCCTGCCGGCGGGAGTCCCGCTTCCGCCGGGGCCAGAGGAATCCCAGGGGCGACTCCTGCACGACCGATCCCGCGAGAAAGAGCAGGTTGGCCGGGCGCTCGGCCAGACGGCGCATGAGGTAGGGGTACCAGTGCTCGCCGAAGGGCACGTACAGGCGCAGCCGGTAGCCGTCCGCCACGAGCTGTCTCTGGAGGTCGCGGCGCACCCCGTACAGCATCTGGAACTCGAAGTGGTCCGACGCGAAGCCGCCCCGCGTGTGGTGCTCCACGGTCGCCTCGATCATCCGTTCGTCGTGGCTCGCGATCCCCGGATAGTGGCCGTCGTCGAGCAGCATCCGCATCGCCTCGATGAAGCTGCGATCGACCTCGTCTGGCGTCTGGAAGGCGATCGAGGGGGGTTCGGCGTACGCCCCCTTGCAGAGTCGGACACGGGCGCCCAGCTGGTTCATTCGCGCCACGTCGCCGATGGTCCGGTGGAGGTAGGCCTGCAGGACGACGCCGATGTTGCGCCGCCCCTCGCTCCACACCCGCTCGAAGGCGTCGAGGGTCCGCTCCGTGTAGTCCGACCCCTCCATGTCGAAGCGTACGAACGACCCCACCGCCTCGGCACGGTCGAGCACCCGCCCGAGGTTCTCGCGCAGGAAGCGCTCGCCGATCTCCTGCCCGAGCTGGGTGAACTTCAGCGAGACGTTGGCGTCGAGGTCGTCCTCGCCGATGATGTCCAGGACGCGGAGGTAGACATCACCCGCCCGCCGGGCATTGGCCTCGTCGTGGACCGCCTCGCCGAGGTAGTTGGCCGTCGCCGAGAATCCGGCCTGCTGCGCCGCGCGGATCGTGGCGACCAGCGACTCGACGGTCTCGCCGGGAACGAAGCGGCGACTCATGGCCCGGAGGGGGGTCCGGGTCACCAGGGTGCGGGCGACCGACGAGCCGCTGAGGTGGATCAGGGAGTCACGGAGCATGGCGGCCGGGGTGTGCGCGTCGCGGATCAGTCATCGGAAGAGGCTCGGGCCAGGGCCTCATCGAGCCATGCCTGCACCTGGAGGAGGGGAGTGTCGCCGGCCTCGGCCAGGATCGCCTCCCGCGTCGGCCCACGCCAGAGAACGGGGGTTTCGACGTGCCCCACGATCCCGAGCCCCGTCGCCGCCCACCGCGGAAAGACGAGGTACCCCTCCCAGGGCGCGCGCAGGTCGGGGGTCCGGTCGGTCTCGATCGAGACGGTGTACGGTTGGCCGTCGATCCCCTCGAACCCCGGGGGGCGGTCGTGCGTGCGAAAATACCCCCCGAGCGTCGCATCGGGGGAGCCGTGAATATCGAGGTCGGTGTCGTCGCCCGCGTCCGTCCGATCGCGCGAGGGATCGTCGGGAGGCGGGGGCGACTCGGGGTCGGAGGTCGTCACGCCCGAAAGATAACGCCCCGGACGCGATCCGCACGCTCCCGGTGGCCGCGCCCGAAGATGGTCGGGCGCGCGCCCCCAGGTCTGTGGACGGTGGGGGGCGCCGCACCATCAGGGTGTGGCATCTCGGCCCGGCCGGGGCGAGAATTCGGTATGGATACCATGCGCGCAGCCGTCTTTCATGAGGTCGGCGATCCGTCGGTGGTCGTCGTGGAGCGGAGGCCCCGCCCCGATCCGGGGCCGGGCGAGGTCCGGATCCGGGTGCGGGCCGCCGCCCTCAATCACCTCGATCTGTGGGTTCGCAGGGGACTCCCGCTCGACCTCGAGATGCCCCACATCGGGGGCGCCGACATGGCGGGAGAGGTCGATGCCGTCGGGGTCGGAGTCCCCGACACCCTGATCGGGACCCGGGTGGTCGTCGATCCGTCCATCGGCTACGAGGAATTCCACGAGCGGCCGGGTCGGGGGGCGGCGTTCGCCGCGTCGCCTTTCCGGATTCTCGGGGAGCATCGCCACGGGGGGCTGGCCGAATACGCCGTGGTTCCCGCCGAGAACTGCATGCAGCTGCCCGACGACGTGAGTGAAGAGACCGCGGCGGCGGCGTCGTTGGCCGGGGTGACGGCGTGGCGTGCGGTACTCGGGCGGGGGCGTCTCCAGCCGGGGGAGTCCGTCCTCGTGACCGGGGGGTCGGGCGGCGTGTCGACGCACGCGATCCAGATCGCCCGCTTCGCCGGCGCCCGCGTCTTCGCGGTGACCTCGGGGCCCGACAATGTGTCTCGTCTGGACCGGCTCGGCGCCCACCACGTCTACGACCGCACCGCAGAGGACTGGCTGGCGGCGCTGCGTCGCGACACCCACGGCCGAGGCGTCGACCTCGTCGTCGATTCGGTCGGGGCCGCCCTCTGGGACCTGGTCCTTCGCGCCCTGGCGCGCGGAGGGCGGGTGGTCTGCTACGGCGCCAC
Organism: uncultured Gemmatimonadaceae bacterium; assembly: GCA_964406485.1. Lineage (GTDB taxonomy): Bacteria > Gemmatimonadota > Gemmatimonadetes > Longimicrobiales > Gaopeijiaceae > Gaopeijia. The sequence goes on from CAYORZ010000063.1 coordinate 7,948, forward strand.
CACCGGACCCCGGGTCGACACCGATCTCCGCCATATCTTCTGGAAGCAGCAATCGATCCTGGGCACCACCATGGGGACTCCGGCCGAGTACCGCCGGGCAATGCAGATGGTCTTCGACGGGCATCTGCGCCCCCCGATCCACACCGTTCTGCCCCTCGACGAGACCCGGCGAGCGCACGAGCTGCTCGAGGAGGGGAGCGTCTTCGGCAAGGTCGTCATCCGACCGGACCGGTGAGCGGGTCCCAGCTGCCGGCCCCACCGAG